>JAYRVL010000696.1:0-18605 GCA_041918575.1 Anaerolineae bacterium
AGTAGGTCATCAGGCACTTGCCACAAGCCGTCGCGTAGAACGTTTGAGCGAAAACAGGACTGTTCCTACAGGTTGTGTGCGATTTGCCAATGACCACAAGCTGTTGTATGGAAACATCTGTTCTATGTCGAAAACAGGCTAAGGTGCTTTCGTGGTCTTGAGCAGCAAGAAGAGAGAACAGGGAGGGTAGCGAGATGAGTGAGATGAGAGAGATGAGTGGAACGAATGGAAAAACGGTTTTGATTCTGGGTGGTGGAGTCGGCGGATTGGTGGCTGCCAATGAGTTGCGGCGGCTCCTGCCGCGCGGCCATCGCATCGTACTGGTGGAAAGGAACGCTCAGCACGCGTTTGCACCCTCATTCCTTTGGCTGATGACGGGTGATCGCCAGCCAGCGCAAATCACGCGCGATGTGCGCCAGCTGACCCGACCGGGCATCGAGGTGGTGTTGGCCGAAGCCAAAAGCATTGATCTGTCCAATCGCCGCGTAATCACCTCGACGCAAGCGTTCAGCTACGATGCATTGATTGTCGCGTTGGGCGCGGAACTCGCGCCTGATGCCATCCCCGGTTTGACTGAGACTGCGCATACCTTCTACACGTTTGACGGCGCAGCCAAGTTACGCGATACGTTGCGGAATTTTCGCGGCGGGACAGTCGCCGTGGTGGTCAGCGCATTGCCTTATAAGTGCCCCGGCGCGCCGCATGAAGGCGCCATGCTCATTGCCAATACCTTACGCCAGCGCGGGCTGACCAACGTGGATGTTCATCTGTTCACACCGGAGCCGCAGCCGATGCCGGTGGCTGGCCCGGAGCTCGGCGACGCGGTCAAGGAGATGCTTGCAAGACGGGGCGTCGGTTTTCACCCGCTGCACAAGCTGACGAAGGTGAATAGCGCCGCGCACGAGCTATCGTTCGAGGGCCGAGACACCGTCAAATACGACCTGCTGGTTGTCATCCCCCCGCATCGTGGCCCGGCCATCGTACGCGAAGCAGGACTGACCAACGAAGCAGGTTGGGCGCCGGTAGATCGCGAGACGTTGGCGACGAAATATGAGAACGTCTATGGCCTGGGCGATGTGACGGCAATCACCATACCAGGGCGCTGGAAGCCGGATGTGCCGTTGATGTTGCCCAAGGCGGGCGTTTTTGCCCATGCGCAAGCCGAAACCGTCGCGCGCCGCATCGCCGCCGAGATTAAAGGAACAGGCGCCGAGGAAAGGTTCCCAGGGGCCGGCTATTGTATGCTCGAAGCCGGAGAGAACCTGGCCGGCTTTGCGTTTGGCGACTTCTACGCTCAGCCTTCTCCGCAGATCCATCTTCGTCAAACGGGCAGGACCTGGCACGTGGGCAAAGCGATGTTCGAGCAGTGGTGGCTGTCGCCGTTTGGGCTGAGGCGCGCAGTGCTGCAGCGGGTGATCGCGATGGGGGGTAAGGCGCTCAAAATCCCTGTGATCTTGTGATGGGGGTAACGTCAGCAGCTGCCCTGGGCGGCTGCTGCGCCGAGCAGGTCTTCGTTTATCCGCCGGACCATGCCCCATATTCTGCTCCGTGTCAGGGAGCTTCAGCTCGATCTGTCGAGAGGCGGCCGGGGCCGGCGCCAGATGATAGGACGGCATTGTCTCACATTTGGACACCAAATGCAACCGTTTCGGTTTTTCGGCAGGAATTCCAAGTGTGGTCGCTGAAGACATCTGGAATGGAGGCTTTAGCCGGTTATTGGGCGCTTGAGAACCCTGTGGCAGACCGGCTGAAGCCTCGATTCCGGGTACATTTGGAATTCCTGGTTTTTCGGGGGGCAAATTTGGTGTGCGCCTGTGCATCTGGTAGAATCGCTTCGACCTGACAGAAGAATCAAGAAAGAACAGAAATCGAGTATTTTTTATGAGCGCGAATCCCTTTGCCTTTCAAGATGTTATCATGCGTCTGCAGCGCTTCTGGGCCGACCAGGGCTGCCTGATCTGGCAGCCCTACAGCGAGAAGGTGGGCGCGGGCACCATGAACCCGGCCACCGTGCTGCGCGTGCTGGGGCCAGAACCGTGGAACGTGGCCTATGCCGAGCCTTCCTACCGCGCGGACGATGGGCGCTACGGCGAAAATCCCAACCGCATGCAGATGCACACCCAATTCCAGGTCATCCTCAAGCCTGATCCGGGCAACCCGCAGGAACTTTACCTGCAAAGCCTGGAAGCCATTGGCATCGAACGCCGCAAACACGACATCCGTTTCGTCGAAGACAACTGGGCCAGCCCCGCGCTGGGCGCATGGGGCCTGGGCTGGGAAGTCTGGCTGGATGGGCTGGAGATCACCCAGTTCACCTACTTCCAGCAGGCCGGCGGCGTGCCGCTCGACCCGGTCAGCGTGGAGCTGACCTACGGTCTGGAGCGCATCGTCATGTTCCTGCAAGATGTGCGCGAGGTGTGGAAGATAGATTGGGACGGCCGCCGCACCTACGGCGATGTGCTCCTGCAACCGGAGATCGAACACTGCCAGTACAACTTCGACGTGGCCGATGTGGACAACCTGCGCCAGATGTACAACCTGTTCGAGGCTGAAGCCCGCAACGCGCTGCGCCATCACCTGGTGATCCCCGCGCACGACAACGTGCTGCGCTGTTCCAACACTTTCAACATCCTCGATGCCCGCGGGGCCATCGGCGTGACCGAACGCGCTCACTACTTCGCCCGCATGCGCGACCTGACGCGGCAGGTCTCCGACGAATACCGGCAGCAGCGCCAACGTCTGGAGTATCCGTGGCTGGTCGAAAGCAGCACAACGGCCGCCGCTGCAGTCTCCGTCGGTTGGGCCGCTGAATCCCTGGCCCTGCCGGAAACCGCGCAAGACCTGCTCTTCGAGATCGGCGTCGAAGAACTGCCGGTGGATGATGTGATCTTGGGCAGCGCCCAGTTAGAAACGCTGGCCCGCCAGCGCCTGAGCGAGGCTCGCCTGAGCTTTACTGCGCTGACGACCACGGGCGCGCCGCGGCGCCTGGTGTTGCAGGTACAAGGGCTGGCCCCGCGGCAGGCTGACGATGAGCAGGTGATCAAAGGGCCGCCGCTCAAGGCTGCGTTCGATGCGCAGGGCCAACCGACTAAGGCTGCGGAGGGCTTTGCACGCAAGTACGGCCTGGCCGTGGCCGACCTGGTGCGGCGCAGCGACGCCAGCGGCGAATACCTGTACGCGGTACAGACCATTCCTGGCCGGCCGGCGCCGCAGGTGCTGCGAGACCTGCTGCCGGCCCTGGTGTCCAGCCTGAGCTTTGGCAAGCCCATGCGCTGGAACTCCAACGGCGTCGCCTTCTCACGGCCTATCCGTTGGTTCGTGGCCCTGTTCGGCAGCCAGGTCGTTTCGTTCACCTACGGCAACGCCAGCAGCGGCCGCACGACACGCGGCCTGCGACCGGACAACTCCCCGGCCATCGAACTGGCCCATGCGGCCGACTATGATCGGGCCATGGCCGCCGCGGGCGTGGTAGTCGCCCGGGCGCAGCGCCGCAGCCTGATCGCACAGCAGGTGGCCGCACTGGCCGCGTCGGTGAAAGGCGAGGTTCCAGACGACGCGGCCCTGCTCGACGAGGTGACGGACCTGGTCGAAGCGCCGTGCGCGCTGCTCGGCTCCTTCGAACCGGCCTATTTGAGCCTGCCGCGCGAGGCGCTCATCACGGTCATGAAGAAGCACCAGCGCTACTTCCCGGTTCTGCGGGCAGGAACGGAGCAGATGCTGCCTTATTTCATCACCGTGGCCAACGGCGCGCCGCGCGATCCGAGCGTGGTGCGGCATGGCAACGAAGGGGTGATTCGGGCGCGCTATGCGGACGCGGCCTATTTTGTGCGCGAGGACCGCAAGAAGCCGCTGGAAGCCTACAATCCCCGCCTGGCCACCATGACCTTCCAGGAAAAACTCGGCTCCATGCTCGACAAGGCGCAGCGCCTGGAAAAGATGACGCCCGCCCTGGCCGGCCGCCTGGGTTTGAGCGCAGTTGAGACCGCGACCGCCGTGCGCGCCGCCCATTTGAGCAAGGCCGACCTGGGCACGCAGATGGTCACAGAAATGACCTCACTGCAAGGCATCATGGGCCGCGAGTACGCGCGGGAGAGCGGAGAAACAGAGGATGTGGCAAACGCTATCTTCGAGGCCTACCTGCCGCGCTTTGCCGGCGACCGCCTGCCCCGCGCCAAGCCGGGCCTGGTGGTTGGCCTGGCGGACCGGCTGGACAGCCTGCTCGGTCTTTTCAGCGTGGGCCTGGCGCCCACCGGCTCGGCCGATCCCTTCGGGCTGCGCCGCGCGGTCTTGGGCATCGTCGCCAACCTGATCGAGCACCGCGCCCCGTTCTCGGTGCGCGGCGGCCTGGCGCTGGCGGCGCAGCATCTGCCTGTGCCGGCCGGCCCGCAGGTCATCGAAGAGGCCGCGCTGTTCGTGACGCGGCGTTTGGAGCAGATGCTCAAGGATCAGGGCTGGCGCTTCGACCTGGTGGATGCGGTGCTGGCCGCACGCGCGGACGATCCGTACCGGGCCGCGGCCACGGTGACGGCCCTGCAAGCTGCGGTGCAGTTGCCTGCCTGGCCGGCCGCCCTGACCGCGTACGCGCGCGGCAAGCGCATCGTGCGCCCGATTGCGGAGCGTCACCCGCTGGCGCCGGACGCGCTGACCGCGGATGTCAGCCGGCAGCTCTATGAGAGCTACCTGGCGGCGCAGGCGCAGGTCATGCCAGACAGCGATGCTGATGTGTTGGTCAACGCGCTGATCGGCCTGACGGCGCCCATCAACCGCTTCTTCGAGCAGGTGATGGTGATGGCCGACGACCCAGTGCAGCGCGGCGCCAACCTGGGCCTGCTGCAAGCCATCACCGCGCTGGCGGATGGGATTGTGGATTTGAGCAAGGTGCAGGGGTTTTGAGAGAGATTGGAGATTAGAGATCAGAGATCGGGTTTCGTGGGAGAAGGGTGTTGTGTGGACAGGGGTTTGCAGTCTCCGGTCTCTGGTTTTAGTTTATCTTCTGCACGCTCGGCTGCCAGCCAGCGGCGGCGATCATGTCATCCAGCTCGGTCGTGGTGAGGACGCGGCCCTTGCCAGCCACGGCGGTGAGCGCGGCTTCCATCATGTTGGTGCCAAAAGAGCGGCCTTCGATGCGTGGGGTGCTGGTGATCAAATACGCGACGCCGCGCTGGCGCAGCAGTTCCACGTCGGCCGCGGTGGTGGTGTTGGTGACGATGACCTTGCCCGGCAGCCGCTCCGGCAGGTGGCGCTTGATGTAGAGAAAGTCGCCGGCCACAACGCTGCCCCATTGATACCACGATTCGAATTTGGGAGTGATATTTTCTTGCGAGCTGCCGGTCGGATAAAGCACGCTGATCGGCAGCAGGCCCATGATCGGCATCAGCACGCGCGCCAGGCGGCGCAGCGCGGGCAGACCGCGCACCGGAATGGGCAACCCCACGCCGAACATCAAGTCGCCGAAGACAACGTCGAAACCGGCGCTGGCGAGCGACTGCGCCATGCCGTAGCGATCCACGGCCAGCGTCATGAACGCGCGGCGGTCGCGGATGGGCGTTTCCAGCCGCGGCTCGGCCATCTGCATGACCCGTTTTTCCAGCGTGTGCTTGAGGCCGCGACCGTCCACCGCCGGGGTTTTATGCACATTCTTGACCAGGCCCAGGCCAGAGCGCAGCGGGTATTCTCGATCTTCCAGGCGCAGATAAAGCTCGACGCCGCCGACGCCGAACGCGTCCACCTGGCCGTCAAGCTCGGTGAAGAGGCGCTGCGCCCGGCGTTCGTCGCCGTCACAGCCGCGGCGCTCGATGCGCACCCGCTCGCCCAACAGCTCGATCTCCACCGTCTTGTCCCGCGTCGAACTGCCCAGACTGATCGAAACCGCGTGTTTCATCCATTCTCTCCTTTGTCCCGTGCGGTGTGTCATTCCACAGCGACTGCGCCCCAGCAGAGGCATCTCCGCCATCTTGAACGTCGTTTGCGGCTGTTATTCTGATTCGCGCTAACAACAAATTTGCCATAAGCTTCTCGGCGCTCACCACAAGAGCGCCACCATACCAGCTAGATTATAGACCCAAACGAGCGCCGAGTCAATCGAATCGTGTGTGCCGGGCCATCATCCAACCCGGGCGCAGGCCTACCGGATAAGGATCGCTCGTGGGTGAGGCCGTTGCCGGCTTGCCCGGCGATGCGTGGAGCAGCCAGCCTGCGCAAGGGGGAAGTGGGGTCAGGCTGGTACGACGGACGTTTCGGGTTGAGGAATGGCTGTGGCGCGGCGCAGGCACAGCGTGAGCAGCGGAGGCGTGAGCAGCGTGCTTAGAATGACCACAATCACCATGATCGAAAAGACCTGATCAGAAATAACGCCCAGGGCGCGGCCGGACGCGGCAAAGATCAAACCCACCTCGCCGCGCGGGATCATGCCCAGACCGACGACCACCCGATTGACCGGGCCGGCCACCAGGCCAGAGGCCATCTTGCCGGCAAAGGCGATCGCCGTGATGCCCAGGGCAATCGCCAGCGTGGCCGGATCGAGCAGCGTGTCCAGGCGCACACTCATGCCGGTGAGCACAAAGAAGATCGGCGCCAGGAAATGTCCCAACGGCTCCAACAGGTCCTCGATGTGGCGATCCAGATGATGAGTAATGATCGTCTGCACGCGGGTTTCGACCTCTGGCGGCGCGCCGATCATCGCCTGACGCAGATCGGCCATGATCTTGGGGTCCTCGAAATGCTGGAAATGCACAGGGTCGAGCACCAGACCGGCCGCAAACGCGCCGACGATGGGCGCCAGGCCGATGGTTTCGGCAAAGTGAGCGGTGAGCAGGGCAAAGGCGATGGCCAGGGTGAACTTCATGCCCAGGCCGGTGTGAATGGTAGAAAAGACGCGGCCCAGACGTTCGGCCAGAACCTGGCCCAGGACGATGGCGCCGACCAGAAACGCGATGGCCTTGCCTGTAATGAGGGCAATCGTCGTCAGGTCCACCGCGCCTGCGCTGACGATGGCCGAGACCACCGCCAGGATGATCAGCCCGATGACATCGTCCATCACTGCGGCGCCGAGCACGATCTGCGCCTCCGGTGTCTGCAATTTGCCCAGGTCGCGAAACACCCGCGCGGTAATGCCGACGGAGGTGGCCGTGAGGGTGGCGCCCACAAAAAGGTAAGTCACCGACGGCAGGCCAGGCAGCAGGAGCGGACCGACCAGGTAGACGCCCAACAGGAAGGGGGTCATGACGCCGATCAACGCGACTGAGAGGGCACGCATGCCAACGCGGCGCATCTGCTGCACGTTCGACTCCAGGCCCACCTGGAAGAGCAAAATGACGACGCCCAACTCGGCCAGGAATTTGATGATTTCGTTGGTCTTGATCGGCTCCAGCCCATGCAGGCCGACCAGGGTGAGATTGCCCAAGAACACGCCTGCCAGCAGCTCGCCGAGAACGGCCGGCTGTCCAATACGTTCGACCAGGCTGGCGGTCTTGGCAATCAGCAGAATCAGGACGATCCACACGAAGGTGGTGGATAGATTGTGATCGGCGGTCGGTTCGATCACGGCCTGTACGAACGGCAGCATCACAGATCCAAGGGCCACAGGCGTCAGTAGACGGTTGAAGGTGATTTTCATGCTGTCCTCCACGATACCAGGAATTCCAAATGCAGGCGTTGATCGGACCTGGATTGGAGGCTTCAGCCGGTTTCTTTCTTAGCCAGCAAAGCCGCAAACTGCACCGGCTAAAGCCTCGATTCCGGTCACATTTGGAATTCCTGCCACGATACGGCGCACATTGATTTCTGCGTGCGTTCACTATGGGCCGATTATAGGGCTGCGCGTGCGCCAAAACCACGTTGATTTTGCACGCAAAGACCACCCTGCATCCTGGCACTTTGCACAACTTCGATTGTTCAGCCGCGGGCTTTACAGACAACCCATGATGGAATAAAATAAAGCCAATGACCTCATAGATAAATTTTCGTTCGTCTCTATACTTTTTCCTCCGAATATCTATTGACTTGGGAGGGCAAACGTGATAAATAGTTCACAACAAATGGATTTAGACGACATGGATGTACAGGTGTTGCGCGAGTTACAGGCCGACGGACGGATCAGCAATGTGGAGCTGGCCCGCCGCGTCAATTTGTCGCCGCCGGCCACGCACGCGCGCATCAAGCGCCTGCAGCAGCAGGGCTACATCAAGGCTGCGGTGGCGATTCTGGATCGCGAAAAGCTCGGTTTCGATCTGCTCTGCTTCATCCAGATCAGCCTGCAGATGCATCAGTTGGAGCAGGTGGAGCGCTTCCGCCAGGCGGTGCGGCAGATGCCGGAGGTGCTCGAATGTTACCACCTGACGGGCGAGTACGACTATCTGCTCAAGGTGGTCATTCGCAACCGCCAGGACCTGGAACGATTCGTGGTGGGCAATCTCACCCCGCTGCCTGGTGTGGCGCGGATCCATACCAGCGTGGTGTTCAGTGAAGTAAAATCGGCGACCGCATTGCCGATCGAATGAGTTCAGAATTCAGTGCATGACCAGCAAGGGAGGCTTCGACGATGACACAGTCAACCCCACAAACGATGGGCCAGCAGTTTGGCCGCCGCTCCTGGGCGGAACCCTGGAAGATCAAGATGGTGGAGCCGCTGCGCATGGTGAGCCGGACCGAGCGAGCGCAGGCGCTGGGCGAGGCCGGCTATAACACCTTTCTCCTGCGTTCGGACGATGTCTACATTGATCTGTTGACCGACAGCGGCACCAGCGCCATGAGCGATCGTCAATGGGCCGGCATGATGTTGGGCGATGAGGCCTACGCCGGCAGCCGCAATTTCTACAACCTGGAGAGCGCGATTCAGACCTACTACGGCTATCGCTACCTGGTGCCGACGCACCAGGGCCGCGGCGCGGAGCATCTGCTGAGCCAGACCAGCATCAAGCCGGGGCAGTTTGTGCCGGGCAACATGTACTTCACCACCACGCGGCTGCACCAGGAGATGGCGGGCGGCATCTTCGTGGATGTGATCATTGACGAGGCGCATGACCCCAGCAACATGCACCCGTTCAAGGGCAATGTGGACCTGGCGAAGCTGGAAGCGCTTATCAAGGAAAAGGGCGCGGAGAACATCGCCTATGTCAGCCTGGCCGGCACGGTCAACATGGCGGGCGGGCAGCCGGTCAGCATGGAGAACGTGCGTCAACTGCGCGGCCTGTGCGACCGCTACGGCATCAAGGTTTATCTCGACGCGACGCGCATGGCGGAAAACGCCTTCTTCATTCAGGAGCGCGAGCCGGGCTATGCCGACAAGCCGGTGGCGGCCATTGTCAAGGAATTCTGCTCCTACACCGACGGCGCCTGGATGAGCGCGAAGAAGGACAGCCTGGTCAACATTGGCGGCTGGTTGGCCGTCAACGACTGGGACTTGTTTGAGGAGCTGCGCAACCTGGTCGTGGTTTTCGAGGGCCTGCACACCTACGGCGGCCTGGCCGGGCGCGACATGGAAGCGATGGCAATCGGCACGGCCGAGTCCATGCAGGACGATCATATGCGCGCCCGCATCGGCCAGGTGCGTTACCTGGGCGAACTGCTGACCGATTGGGGCATCCCCATCGTGCAGCCGGTGGGCGGCCATGCCATCTTCGTGGACGCGCGGCGCTTCTACCCGCACATCCCGCAAGATCAATTTCCCGCCCAAACCCTGGCGGCCGAACTCTATCTCGATTCGGGCATCCGTTCGATGGAGCGCGGCATTGTCAGCGCCGGGCGCAACGCCAAGACCGGCGATCACAACTACCCCAAGCTGGAGCTGACCCGCTTGACCATCCCGCGCCGCGTCTACACGCAGGCGCACATGGACGTGGTCGCGGAGTCGCTCAAGATCGTGTACGACAACCGGCAGCAGACCCGCGGGCTGCGCATGGTCTACGAGCCGAAGTATCTGCGCTTCTTCCAGGCCCGCTTCGAGCCGCTGGCGTGAGGACGCGGAGGAAATAGATTATGAAAATGTTGTTGAACGGAGAGTGGGTCGAGCGGGCCGCGCGCATGGAAGTGCGCGATCCGCAGGATGACAGCCTGGTGGACACGACGCCGCAGGCCAACGCAGCCGACATGAACGCGGCCATCGCAGCGGCAGTTTGCGTGTTCGAGCGGACGCGGCGGATGTCGGTGCATGAGCGCCGCGCGATCCTGACGCGGGCCGCGGACCTGGTTGCAGCGCGGTGTGAAGAATTCGCCTACACCATTGCCCGCGAGGGCATCAAGACGATTCGCGAGGCGCGCAAAGAGGCATCGCGCTGCGTGGACACCCTGCGCATCAGCGCGGAGGAGACGCGGCGCCTGACCGGGGAAACCATCCCCTTCGATCAACGCCAGGGCAGCGAAAACCGCTTCGGCTTCTACGTGCGCGAACCGATCGGCGTCATCGGCGCGATCACGCCCTTCAACGACCCGCTGAACCTGGTGGCGCACAAGGTTGGCCCGGCCCTGGCCTCTGGCAACACCATCATCGTCAAGCCTCATTCGGAGACGCCGCTCAGCGCCCTGCGCCTGGCCGAGGTCATTCAAGAGGCCGGCGCGCCGGCCGGCATGTTGCAGGTCATCACCGGCCGCGGCAGCGAAGTGGGCGATGTCCTGGTCTGCGATCCGCGCGTGCGCATGATCTCTTTCACGGGTAGCCACGCGACCGGCCTCAGCATCATGCGCAAAATCGGCCTGAAGAAGGTGGGCATGGAGTTGGGCAGCAATGCGCCGGTCATCGTGATGGCCGACGCCGACCTGGAGCTGGCGCTCAGCGCCAACGTCAGCGGCGCGTTCTGGGCGGCCGGGCAGAACTGCCTGCACGTGCAGCGCCTGCTGGTGCATGATGCGATTTACGACGAATTCGTACCGCGCTTCGTGGCCGCCGCGGCCGCCTACCGCGTGGGCAAAAAGCTGGACGAAGCCACCGACATGGGCCCGATCATCAACCGCACGGAGGCGCTGCGCATCGAGCGCACGGTGAACGAGGCGGTAGCAGCCGGCGCAACAGTCTTGTGCGGCGGCGAGCGGCAGGGCAATTTCTACGCCCCCACCGTCGTGGCCGACGCGCCGGACACGTGCGCGCTGGCGCGTGAGGAAATCTACGGCCCGGTGACCGTGGTCTCCCGCATCTACGGTCTGGACGACGCCATCGGCCGCGCCAATGCCGTGGACTACGGCTTGCAGGCCGGCATTTTCACCCGTGATGTGCAGAGCGCGTTCCAGGCCATGCGCGAACTGCGCGTGGGTGGGGTGATGATCAACGACAGCACCGATTACCGGATTGACGCCATGCCGTTTGGCGGCGTCAAGGGGTCCGGCCTGGGTCGCGAAGGCATCCAATTTGCGGTCCACGAGATGACAGAGCCAAAAGTAGTTTGCTTCAATCTGTAACACCTGTGAAACGGACGTCGCAGAATCGCCAGGAGGAGAAGTAGTCAATGTCAACCATGTCAGCCACCATGACAACCGCTGCAGCCAGCGTGCAGGATTACCTGACACGCGGGCAGGCCATGAACGAGGCCGCCGCGGCCCGCCGCGCCATCATGCGCGCCAAGAAATTCGACACCATCGCCGTGCATGGCCTGTACGACATGCAAGAGGCGCTGGCCAACCAGGGCAGCATTCTGGAGCCGGCTTTCCTCAGCCCGGCCCAGCACTTCGAGAACAGCAACCACATGGAGGTCGCGCTGGCCTACCAGATGCCTTCATGGACCTACTCGCGCATCGCCAACCCCACCTTGCACTACCTGGAAGAAACGCTGGCCCTGCTCGAAGGCTACGGCTACGCGGGAGAGGTCAGCGCCTGCGTCACCGGCTCCGGCATGAGCGCCATCTTCATGGCGACCAATCCTTTCCTGGTCGTGACGCCGGTCGCCAGCCACAGCAACGGGCATGGCAGCTACGGCATGAACCTCGTCGCCAGCGCCAAATGCTACGGCGGTACCTTCATGCTCTTCAGCCGTTACGCGGCCGAGCGCGGCGTCGAGGTGCGCTGGGTGCGCGACTCACTCGATGTGGACGAATGGGCCAGCAAGATGGACGCCAACACGCGCTTCGTCTTTGGCGAAA
The DNA here is from genome assembly GCA_041918575.1 of Anaerolineae bacterium. GTDB lineage: Bacteria > Chloroflexota > Anaerolineae > SSC4 > Amarolineaceae > Amarolinea. The sequence goes on from JAYRVL010000696.1 coordinate 12,067, forward strand.
TGCCCTCCAACCCTGGTCTGGGCATGTTCGACCTGGCCGCGGTGGCCGACCTGGCCCATGCGCACGGCGTGCCGTTGATCGTGGATGCTACCGTGGCCACGCCGGCGCTCATGCGCCCCTTGCAGCACGGCGCGGACATCGTCGTGCATTCGGTCAGCAAGGCCATGGCCTCCAGCGGTTTTGCCATTGCCGGCGCGCTGGTTGCCCGCCACGATCTTCCCAGCCGGGTTGGCTCGGACGAGATGCGCGCCAACTTCGCCCTGTACACCAAGCTGCTGCCCTTCCGCGATCATGGCCCGGCGCTCAGCCCCTTCAACGCGCTCATGGCGCTGAACGACCTGCGCACCCTGCGCCCCAAACTCGATCAGATGAGCCGCGGCGCCATGCAGGTCGCCAACTTCCTGGCGGATCACCGGGCCGTGGCCGAGGTGAGCTATCCCGGTCTGGCAAGCACCCCCGGCCATGATGTGGCCGCCCATTATATGTGGCTGGCTGACGGCGCCGATGATTACGGCCAGGAGGTCAACCGCTACGGCTACCTGCTGAGCTTCACCGTCAAGGATGATGCGCAGGCCGCGCGGCGGGTCTTCGACAACCTGCAGATGGTCTGGCGCGCCACGGACCTGGGCCGCATCAAGAGTGTTGCCACGATCCCGGCCATCTCCACCCATCAACAGCAGGGCGAGGCTGGTCGCAACCTGGGCGGCGTCCCCGGCAACCTGATCCGCCTCAGCATCGGCGCCGAACACCCCGCCGACATCATCGCCGACCTCGATCAGGCGCTGTGGGCCGGCAGGCGTTTCTAGCGAAGCACGATGCGAGAATAGCACTTCCAAACCGTAGGTCATGCCTCTGGCGTGACAACGCCCTGCGCGGCAGATCATGCTTCCCCGCGTCTGCATCATCTACCCAAGGAGCCTGGACCCATGAAAGCAATCGCCTCCCCCTTTTCCTCTCCGTGTAACGGAGAGGAAAAGGGGGAGGCGATATTGTGTTTTCACAGATGGCGGTATCAGCCAGGCATCAGGTAAATCCCATCTCCAGTGTGCCCAGGTTGATGACAGCGCCGGTGCCCCTCAGAAAATCCATGCCCAGGATGCCGCCAATCGTAAAACCATAGTCCATGCCACTAATCTGGATGATGAACGATTCCAGGCTCTGGGAGCCAACCTGCAGTTTGTCCAATTCGCGAACGAACACTAGTTCTCGCCCGCCCACACCGCGCACAAAATGCACTTCATCATCGAAACGAGGCGTGATACCTATGCGCGACAGAACATCAACGGCAAAAATCGTGGCTGCCGAGCCGGTGTCAACCAGTACATTCGGTATCTCGATCTCCGATCCCTGGTAACTCGCATGCACAGTGACAAACGGCAAATCGTCAACGATTTGGAGTTGCATCGCCCCTCCGAATGCCCATCCAGCGGTGTTCTCGGAATTGCAGTTTGCTGCGGCTTGTATGGAGAAAGAGAAACTCGCGCAGCGGGTATTGCTGATGGAAGTGCCGGTAACAGTTCATCGCCGCCATCCCATCCGCGCAGCTTTCGAGCACCGCCACAGAATCCACCTTCCACTGCTCATCGTCGCTCTGTGATTCCAACGCCTCCATGACCACCCACTGCTCAGGATACGCGTGCTGAACCTCTGTCCAAGTCATACAATCACCTCCTCACCCACATCACAATCACCACACCCCCATTATACAACCCTCTCACCTCCCAAACAAGCCCCCCAATCTCCGGTCTCCAATCTCCAATCTCCTCACAGATTGCACATCCCGCCGACTTGATGTAAAGTAAGTCCAGGGGGAAACATCCATGCGCCAGGTTCAGGACTTCGTTCGTCAGGTCGTTGACAACGTCGAAAGGGTCATCATCGGCAAGCGTCCGGTGATCGAAATGCTGATGGTCGCGCTGCTGTGCGAAGGGCATGTGCTGCTGGAAGATGTGCCGGGCGTGGGCAAGACCATGCTGGCGCGCAGCGTAGCGATCAGCCTGGGCGGCCAGTTCAAGCGCCTGCAATGCACGCCCGACCTGCTGCCCAATGACGTGACCGGCGTCTCGGTCTTCAACCAGCAGACCGGCCAGTTCGAGTTTCGCCCTGGCCCGGTCTTCGTCAACATCCTGCTGGCCGACGAGATCAACCGCGCCACCCCGCGCACCCAGTCCGCGCTGCTCGAAGCGATGCAAGAGCAGCAGGTGACGGTGGACGGCGTCAGCCACGCGCTGCCGCGGCCGTTCCTGGTCCTGGCCACGCAAAACCCCATCGAATACGAAGGCACCTTCCCCTTGCCCGAAGCTCAGCTCGATCGCTTTCTCCTGCGCCTGGCGCTCGGCTACCCGGCGCCGGCCGATGAACGCCGCCTGCTGCTGGCCCTGCGCCGCCAGCATCCCATCGTCAGCCTGGCGCCTGTGGTGCAGAGTGAACAGCTCCTGGCCCTGCAGCGCCTGGTCTGGGAAGTGCATGTGGATGAAAGCCTACAAGACTACATCGTGCGCCTGGTCACCGCCACGCGGCAGCATCATGCCCTGGCCCTGGGCGCCAGTTCCCGCGCCAGCCTGGCCCTGTTCAAAACCGCGCAGGCCCTGGCCGCGGTGCGGGGTCGTGACCATGTCCTGCCGGACGACATCAAAGCCCTGGTCCCCGCCGCCCTGACCCATCGCCTCATCGTGCGCCCCGAAGCGGAACTGCGCGGCCGCACCGCCGCCGCCGTGCTCCACGACATCATGCAAGATACACCGCTGCCGTTGGAAAGCAGCATCCCCGCGCCAACTGACGCGGTCAGACCTTGAGGAGAGGATTAGTACACGGCTCGACACGGATTCACACGAATCGTTTTTCTATTCGTGTTCATCCGTGTGAATCCGTGTACCAGCTTCATCGAAAAAATCACCATGCGTGAATTGCTACCGCTCTTGCTCGGATCGCTGCTCCTGGCCGCGCTGCTGCGTGAGGACGCCATTCTGACGGTGTTCTACGTGCTGATCGGCGCGGCGCTGGCCGGGTATTGGTGGAGCCGCCGCGCCCTGGCGGCCATCGAAATCAGCCGCGAATTCGAGCCGCACGCGTTCTGGCGCGAAGCCATCCCGGTGCGCATCACACTGCACAACCGAGGCTGGCTGCCGGTGGTCTGGCTGCGTCTGCAGGAGAGCGCGCCGGCCGGCCTGGGCGAGCTGCGGCCGCTCAGCCTGGTCACCACCCTGCCCGGCCACAGCCGCGCGCAGTTCACCTACACCCTCTGCGGCGAACACCGCGGCTACTACCCCATCGGTCCCCTGCGCCTGGCCTCCGGCGACCTCCTGGGCGTGGCGACTGAAGAAGAACGTGAGAGCCAGGTCGCCTATCTGACCGTCTACCCGGCCATCTTGCCTTTACCTCATTTTGCCCTGCCCTCGCGCTCGCCGCTGGGTACGCTGCGCCATCATCGGCCCATTTTCGAAGACCCCAGCCGCGTGCGCGGCAAGCGGGACTACGTCGCCGGCGATTCCATGCGCCGCGTGGACTGGAAAGCCACCGCGGCCAGCGGCCGGCTGCAGGTCAAGCTCTTCGAGCCTTCGATCGCCCTCGAAGTTGTGGTGATGCTCGACCTGCACGCGGACGACTACGACCTGCGCACGCGGGTGGACAGCACAGAACTTGCCGTCGTCGCGGCCGCGTCGGTCGCCAACTGGGTCGTGCAGCACAAGCAGCCGGTGGGCCTGGTCTGCAGCGGCGTTGATCCCCTGCACGCAAGCATGCGCCAGGCGCTGCCCCCACGCAAGGACCGCGGACACCTGAGCCGCTGCCTGGACATCCTGGCGCGCATCCAGCCCGGTGAGACCACACCCGCGGTCCGGCTCCTGGCTGAGACGCTGCCGCAACTGGCCTGGGGCACGACCCTGGTGCTCATTACCGGCCAGGTGGACGAGGCGCTGCTGGCAACCGGCCTGCAGGCGCAGCGCCGCGGCGTCAACCTGGCGGCGCTCGTGTGCAGCCGGGTCGGCCCGCCCGCGCAAATCAAGCGCCACGCCGCGCAGGTGAGCTTCCCGGTGACCTGGCTGCGCAGCGAAAAAGACCTGGAGGGCCTGTCATGGCGCTGATCGAAGGCATTCGGCGTAACGAACGATCGTTCATTCTTGTGACCCACCTGCTGGTCAGCGTCATGCTCGTGTGCCTGACCTCGCTCCTTGTCCATTTCGGTCAGCGCCTGGCGCCGGGCTGGGACGGCCGCTACCTGCTGGTCGTCACCTTCCTGGCCTCGCTGGAATCGTTCCTCACCAAGCGCAGCCTGCGCCGGGCCGATGTCTTCAGCAGCGCCTGGCTTGGCCGCCGCGGCATCGAGCTGATCGTCATGCTCATCGTGCTCAAGGCCGTCATCTACCTGCGGGGAGATCCGGCGCAGTTCTGGCTTGATCTGCCCACCTGGCGCGCGGATTTCGTCAATCGCTTCTTCAGCGGCGAATACCTCGTCGCGGTCATGTTCGTGCTCCTGATTTGGCTGCTCGGCGGCGCGTTCACCGACTGCCTGCGCGAGATGGAAGGGGACGCGGAGTTCATCGAGCAGGAAACGCGGTTGGGCCTGCGCAGCGACCGCGCCGGCGCCCGGCAACAACTCGCCCGCCTGATCTTCACCGTGGGAGGCGGCATGTTGGCGCTCGTCGCCCTGCTGCGCCTCGATCTGCGCCTCCTGCAAATCGGCCCGCCGGTGACCCGCGTGGGTGTGACTGAGCTGCTCCTCTACTTCGTGCTCGGCCTGGCGCTGCTCGGTCAGGGGCACTTTGCCGTCCTGCGCAGCCGTTGGGTTTGGGACCGCATCCCCATGCAGGCCAACATCGCCCGGCCCTGGCTCCTCCACAGCCTGTTCCTCCTGATCCTGCTGACGCTCGCCGCCGCGCTCCTGCCCACCGTCTACTCACTCGACCTGCTGGCAACCCTGGGATACCTGGTCGGCCTCGTCGTCTACCTGCTCAATTTTCTCTTTTTCGCCATCGTGCTGGTTGTCAGCGCGGTGATTCGCTTCCTGCTCAGCCTTTTCGGGCAGCAAACGCCGCCCGCGGCGCCGACCCTGCCCGCGCCGGCGCCTCCGCTGTTCCCGCTGCCCTCGCCCAACGCCGTCGCGCCCTGGCCCTGGTGGGAACTGCTCAAATCGGTCCTCTTCTGGGCCGTCTTCATCGCCGTCATCGCGGCCAGCCTGGCCATCTACCTGCGCCAGAACCAGGCGCTGCTCCGATCCTGGGGCCGCGTACCGCTCCTCAGGTGGCTGGCCGGGCGCTGGGGCCGGCTGCGGGCGCGCTTGCAGCAGGCTGCCCATCGGCTGGCTGACTGGCCCGCCCGGCTGCGCCGGCCGCCGCCCGCCCCGCCCGCGCTGGCCGGAGATCAATGGCGCTTCGTCAGCCTGCGCCGCCTGTCGCCGGCCGGTCGCGTGCAGTTCTACTACCTGGCGCTCGTGCGCCGCGGGCGTGAACAGGGCTGGCCGCGGCAGCCCGACCAAACCCCCCTCGAATACGCGCAGACGTTGGCCGCCGCGCTGCCGGAAAATCAACCCGACGTGGCCGCGCTCACCGCATCGTTCAACGAAGCCCGTTACAGTCAACATGAAATCAGCGCCGACCAGGCCGGCCTTGTGCGCCGCGCTTGGGAGCGGATCAAACAAGCGTTCCTGTAGGTCCGGTCTCCTGGCCGGACAACGTTGGACGAGGGAAGCAAGCTCTGCCGCGGAGGGCGTTGTCACGCCGGAGGCGTGATCTACCGGGTGGGCATTTCACGCGGCGGGGGGCGTTGTCACGCCGGAGGCGCGACCTACCGGGTGGGCATTTCACGCGGCGGAGGGCGTTGTCACGCCGGAGGCGCGACCGACGATTCAAGCGAGCCGGGCGAGAGTCGAAGCCAAGAAAGGAATGGTTTGTCATGCGTATGAGTCAATTGTTCGGCCAAACCTGGCGCGAGGCGCCGGCCGAGGCTGAGATCGCCAGTCATCAGCTCATGGTGCGCGCGGCGTTGATTCGCCCCCTGGCCGCGGGCATCTTTGCCTACCTACCCCTGGCGCGCCGCGCCTTGAACAAGATCGAGGCGATCATCCGCCAGGAGATGGACGCAATGGGCGGGCAGGAAATGACGATGCCGGTGGTGCAGCCGGCCGAACTGTGGCAGCAGAGCGGTCGCTGGGACAGCATTGGCCCGGAGCTGGCCCGGTTGAAGGACCGCGGCGGTCGTGACCTGGTCCTGGCGATGACGCATGAGGAGGTGGTGGCCGACCTGGCGCGGCGTGAGGTGCGCTCGTATCGTCAACTGCCGCGGTTGGTTTATCACCTGCAAACCAAGTTCCGCGACGAGCCGCGGCCGCGCGGGGGCCTGATCCGCGTGCGCGAGTTCACCATGAAGGATTCCTACAGCCTGGACGCGGACGAGGCCGGGCTGGAGCGGCAGTATCAGGCGCACAGCCACGCGTACTTCGAGATCTTCCGGCGCTGCGGCCTGCCGGTGATCGCAGTGCAGGCGGACGTGGGTATCATGGGCGGGCAGAGCAGCCATGAGTTCATGTACCTGACGCCGGTGGG
>JAYRVL010000697.1:0-6100 GCA_041918575.1 Anaerolineae bacterium
CATCGAGCGGAATTTGATCATGGTGAAGAGACGCGCATTCTCGCCCACGCGCTGCTGCTTGAAGAAGACCGGGCCAGGCGAATCGAGCTTGATGGCAAGCGCAACCAACAGCATGACCGGCCAGATGAATAGAAGGCCAACCGTGGCGATCAGCAAATCGAAGACGCGTTTGATGGCGCGGTTGTAGCCGTCAATGGCCGGTTCGCGCTGGCCGTTCAGCGGGATGCCGCCGAAGTCCTCTATGGTGGCGCGGAAGATCGCCAGATCGAAGAAATCGGGCACGACCCGCACCCGCACCGGCAGGGTTTGCAGGGAAAGGACCAGGTCTTCCAGCGGCTCGTGCGCGCGCAGCGGCAGCGCCAGGATGACTTCGTCAATGCGCTGACTCTGCACCAGGCGATTGGCAGCCGTCAAGGGGCCGAGCACCGACGCGCCTTCGAACACGCTGGCCTGTTTGACCGGATCGTCATCGAGAAAGCCGATGAGCGTCATGCCGGTCCAGCTCTGCGCTTGAATCTCTTGCGCAACCTGGCTGCCCACCCGGCCGGCGCCCACGATCAGCACCCGCACCTCTTGCATGCGCCGCGGCCCTGCCAGGCGAAAGCCGATGCGCAGGGCGATGCGCAGCGTGAGCAGGAAAAAGACGTCCAGAATGACAAAGTAGACGAACAACAGGCGCGGCACATCGCGATAGGTCAGGTAGAGCAACCCGGCCAACACCAGGTTGGACATGGCGACAGCCGCGGTGACGACCTGGGCCTCATCCATGAAACGCAGGAGGCGCCGCTGGTCATAGACCGAGAAGAGTACAAAGTCAATTCCCCAAATGGCGATGGTTGCCGCGTAGACCAATGGAGGTAGTGAGACCATTTTTTCGGTCAGAAGCACACCGTAGGGAAGAATCAGGCGGGCCTGGCTGGCAAGGAACAGCGACATGCAGGTCAGGATCAGATCCGCAGCAGCGAGGTACAGGATATAATTCGAACGATAGTATCTACGCATAGTTTCTCCGTATGACAAACCGGAATTGTGCTCAGCCTTTGGATGATGACTGTTCAGGACGACCGCTCAGCGGGGCCGCTGTCGCGGGTCGTAGTCTTCTGAACAGAGCTTCGTAGTCGTCTGTCACTTTTTCCCAACTGTAGGAGGTCGCCGCACGGGCAGCGGCTTTCTGCCGATAAGCGGCGACCAGCGCTGGGTCATCCAACAACTGCTGCAGGCGCGGGGCCAACGCCGCGGCGCCGTCAGCGCCCTCATAAACAAAGCCGGCGTCGTCAATCGTCTCTTGATTTTCTGCCGTGTTGTGGGCCACGACGCAGTTGCCAAAGGCCATGGCTTCCACCAGCGCGGGATGGGTGCCGCCCACGCCCGATGTCTCCACGAACAGATAGGCGTTCGACGCCATCTCCCAGTAGCCTTCGCCAAAACAGTAACCGGTGAAGACGATGCGCGGGTCCTGCACCGCCTTGAGCCGGGCAATGTATTCGGCCGCGTACGGCGCATCGCCCACGATGACGCACTTCATGTCGGTGTGCAGGGTCTGAAAGGCCTGCACCAGGTGATCCGCGCAGTTCTCCGGCACCAGGCGACCCACGAACAGCACGTAACGCCGCGCCTCCAGGTTCCATTGGGCCAACTGCGCCCCGGCCGGCCGGATGGGCAGCTCCGCGCCATAGGCAATATAGGGCGAGTCGGCATGGTAGGTGTCGCGATAGAACTGCTGCACGACCCGGCTGTCGGTCAGAAAGGCGTTCGGCAAAACGGTCGCCATGCGCTCGGCAAACTGAATGTAGCGCTTCGCCAACGGCGGCCATTTGGCGCGCTTCCAATCCAGCCCATCTACATTGAGGATGCTGGTCTGGCCGACCAGGCGCGGGATCCAGGAAACCAGGCTGTTGCCGGCGATGAAGTAGAGCACGATGTCATATCCCTGTCCCAGCGCATGCAGGCTGGAGAGAAAGGAATGAACGATGGTGTCCAGGTATTTGTTCTTGACCGTCGGCAGTTTGACCAGACGCATGCCCTTGTAGGTCGGCTGGTCATAATCCACATGGTGGCTGCGACAGTAAACCGTCACCGCATGACCCCGTTCTACCAGGCGGCTGCCAAGCTGTTCGACGCAGGTCTCGAAACCGCTGTAGCTTGCCGGCACACCGCGTGTGCCCAGCATAGCAATTTTCATGCCTTCAAATTCCTTCTTCCCCTTTTGCCCACTGCCCGGCCGGGTATTCGGTTGGGCAATGCAAAAACAGATAGGGCTATTTTGCCACCAGGTTGACGCTTCGTCAAGAAGGCGCGCGGCGCTTGACCCAAATCGGCCCGGCCCAGGCCATGTGACCATCCACCTGCGTCGCCCGCACATAGTAGAAGTGGATTGCCGCCGTCATGTCGTGGTCCTCAGCTTCGAGCACGGCGCTCAGCGCGCCATTCACGGTCACCGCATGGATGATCGCCGCATCGCGCAGCAGCTCCAAGCGGGCCAATGGCCCGGCGCCCCACACCTGCGCCGTGAAGCGCGGCGCCGGGTCTGTGGTCAGGATGCTGAACTCTTCGCCCACGCCGTGCCCATCGGCCTGAAAATCGAGCACGATGCGCGGCCCGGTGGCGCCGATGACCCGCCGCGCCTGCAGGGCCTCCCAGATCGCCTCACGCGTATTGGCCCGCGCCCACACGCCAATCAACCCGGCTGGCTCGCCCTGCGCGCCCGGCCCAAAGCCGGGATGCCCGCTGTGATCGTCGCCCGCGGCCATCAACCCCAGGCGCAGGCCCTGGCGTAGGGCGTCTTGCACAAAGCCCTTGCGCCCGTCGAAATCCGCCCCGGCCAGTTCTGCGTTTTCGCAATGTCCATGAATCGAATAGGTCTCCACCAGGCGCTCCAGATCAGTCGGCGGCGGGAAAGCCTGCCAATCAATCTCGGCATGGCCGCCGTCGAACGTGCCGCGCAGTCCGCGCGTGTGATGGGCGATGGTCATCACGGCTGCGCCGCTGCGCCGCAGCGCCGCCCACAGCCCGGCCGGGGTATCGGTGGGCGGCGTGGTGCGCCGGAAAATGGGCGCATCCGCACCCGCGAAGTAGACGCAGCGATGCCCGTGCCCCCAGTGCGTCCACTCATAGGCCAGCAGGGTGGAAAAACGCCCCGGCTCATCGAAGCTGTTGGTCACGCGCTTGGACTCGGCCCATTCGGCGTCGTCCAGCATGTCGTCATGGTCTGTCAGAGCGGCAAAGTCAAGCCCTACCACGTCGCGCGCATAGCGGTAATACGCATCTGGCGCGCCGCCGCCATCCGAACGCGCGGTGTGACCGTGAATGTCGCCCCAGAGCAGGGTGAAGGCCGGTTCCTCGTCCTGCACCAGGATTGGATTGCCCGCGCCGGTCAGTGCGGCCGGCCCCTGCGCGCTGAACGAGAGTACGCCGGCCTGCCGTGGCGTCACGCGCACCGTCTTGATGCCGCCATCCGCGGGCGTCAGGGTGATGGCTGCCGGCGCGCTCACCTGCGGGCCATGGCTGCGCAGGCGGATCGCGCCCTTGAAATCGCTGACCGCGTTCCTGTAGAAATCGAGCACGGCCACGCGCAGGGTAACCGACTGACCGGTGCGCGCCTGCGACGGCGCCGCCAGGTAGATTTCGGTCGCGGCGCCGGGCACGGTGGCGACGGTTGGCACGGTGTTGAGCAGGCGAAACCTGTTGTTGCCATCCACATCGGATGCCACGTGGAAGGTGACGCCCGCGGCGGCCGTGCGCTGAACCCGCGCGCCCGGCGACCCGCGCCGCGTATCGCCGTAGATCAGGGTGATCGTGTCATTGGGCTGCAGCTCGCCCTCCGCCAGCAGGATATGCAGCCCGCGGCTGATCTGCTCCAGCTTGAGGCGCGCCGGCGCGCGGCTCTGCCAGCTCACCGTGGTGAAGCCGGCGCGCTGCGGTTCGTTGACTTGCGGCGGCGACCACCACTGGTTCGGGGGCAGGCCAGGCGGAATGACGAAGCGGAACCGGCCGCCGGTTTTCATGCCGTGCGGCCCGATGATGAAGGTGACGTGCAGGGTGTAGTGGCGCATGACCATCAGTCCCTGGCTCGGCTCGATGGCGATGCGCCCCTCGCCATCGAAATTGGGCGGCGGCGTGGGCGTGGACTGATCGTCCAGCGGCAGCGCCAACACGCGCGCCGCGGCCAACAGCCGCCCCAGCAGCAGGCTGTCCACCGCCGCCACCGCGCCCAGCTTGAGAAAGTCACGCCGCGTCACCGCGGCCAGGCCACAGGCCGAATGTTGCTCCTGGTCGTCGTTCATGGTTCGTTAGCCTGTCCCCACCCGGCGATAGACTTCCAGCGTTTGCAATGCACAGCGGCGCCAGGAGAACTGGGCCGCGCGCGCCTGACCCAGTTGGCGCAGGCGCTGGCGCAGATCAGGCGCAGTCGCCACCTGACGCAGCGCGTGCGTCAGCGCGTCCACATCCGTCGGGGCGACAGTCAGCGCGGCGTCGCCCACCACTTCGGGCAGCGAGGCCGCATTGGCGCAGATGACCGGCGCGCCGCAGGCCATCGCTTCCAGGGGCGGCAGGCCGAAGCCCTCGTAGAGCGACGGGTAGACGAAGGCCAGGGCGTCGCTGTAGAGGGTGGGCAGGTCGGCGTCATCCACGTAGCCGGGGAAAAGAACGGCGTCGGCCAGGCCGGCGCGCTGCACCGCGGCGTAGATTTCCGATTCGCGCCACAGCGCCTTGCCGGCAATGACCAGGCGGGCGTCGGCCAGTTCCCCGCTCTGTCGGCCGCGGGCAAAGGCTTCGAGCAGGCGGCCAATGTTCTTGCGCGGCTGTAGATTGCCCAGGGCCAGGAAGAAAGGCGCCTGGGCCGGCAGTCCCAGCCGTTGGCGCAGCGCCAGGCGGGCAGCCTCATCGGTCACGGGCCGGAACTGCTCGCCGGCCGCCTCGTAGGTGACGGCGATTTTCTCCGGCGGCAGGCCATAGCGGGCGATGATCTCCTGGCGAGCGTGCTGCGACACGGTGATGATGGCCGCGGCGCGGCGCATCGTCAGCGGCACCAGCGTCTTGAGCATCCAGCGGTCACGCGGGGAGAAGAAGGCCGGATAGCGGTCGTAGGAAATGTCATGCACGGTGACGACATGCGGACAGGCGCCGATGGGCGGGGCCACGTAGTTGACGTGCAGCAGGTTGGCGCGATCACGCCGGGTGGCCGCGGGCATGGCCACGGGAATGCGCAGCGGCGCGGGCGCGGGCCAGATGCGGCGAATGGGCGCACCCTGTTCCGCGCCCAGCCGCGACCGTAGGCGCTCCGGTTCGGTGGCGTAGAGCACGAAATCAACCCCGGCGCGTTCCTCGATCGGCAGAGCCAGCAGCGCCCGGATCAGGCTGAGGGTGTAGGTCTCGTTGCCGGTCTCGCGCTCGCCGACCATGTGGGCGTCTATGGCGATGGTCAGAGGAGACCGGAGACCGGAGATTGGAGACCGGAGAGCGGAGATTGGAGACCGGAGACCGGAGATTGGAGACCGGAGAGCGGAGATTGGAGATAGGGGCTTCATCCGATGTAACCCAGGCCGCGCAGGCGATCGGCGAGGGCTTCTTCGTCCTCGGCCGAGAGTTCGGCGGCGGCCGCGGGTGTGACAGCGCCGGTGGCGGCGCCGCGCTGTACGGGATGGCCGGCGACGAAATCAGGCTCGAACAGCTCGGTCAGGACGCGGCCGTCCATGTCTGCGGGCACCGGCAGGCCCCGCAGCCACAAGACGGTGGGCGCCAGGTCCATGATGCTCAACCGCGGCAGGCGCACCCCACGGCGCACGCCTGGCCCGTACGCGTAAAGAATGCCGTCGCGGGCATGGTCGCCGGTCTGCCCGGCAAAGGCAAAGGCCGATTCGGCCCACGGCTCGCCCGCGCTGAAGTGGGTGCGCCGCTGCTCCGGGTACTCCTGCCAGATCACGCGCAGGTCCGGGCTCCAGTCCACATACGGGCCGTTGTAAATCTCCTCACGTTTCCAGACTTCGGCCACGACGCGCTCGCCCGTCTGCGGTTCGCGCAGGGCCAGCAGCCGGGCCTTGATCTCATCCGCCAGCGCCTGGGCCTCCGCGCCCGGCGCGACGATGCCCTCCGGCTCACG
>JAYRVL010000698.1:0-2514 GCA_041918575.1 Anaerolineae bacterium
CGCCTTCGCGCCTTCGCGTTGAACTCCTCTGCGCCTTCGCGCCTTCGCGCCTTCGCGTTGAATCATCTCTCCCCCCCGCGCGACCTGCTCCTGGCCGCGCTCGGCAGCCTGCCCCTCATCATCCACCCCATTGACACCGCGTTCTTTGCCGTGGCCGCCGCCGCATTGGCCGGTCTGACCTGGCTGGCGCGGCCGGGGGGGGCCAGCCTGCGCCGCGGCCTCGGCGTCGGCGCCATCATCTTGGGCTTATTGATCTTCCCCTTCCTGCTGCGCCAACAGGTCGCAGAAACCCGTTCCGCCTATCTCTTCCCCACCTCGTTTGCCAGCCTGCCGCTGCAAGAAGCGCCCGAACTGGTCCTGCCCTTCGTCTGGCAAGATGCCCTGCAGATGCCCGGCCCGCAGCCGGCCATCGTCACTCCAGCGCCCGGCGCGGCCAACCCCTTCTTGCTCTACCGCCTCTGGAGTCAGATCAACGGCCAGGGCCTCCTGATCTTCAGCCCGCAAAGCTACATGAGCCACCCCGACCTGCTCTGGGACAACGGCGTCCTCCTGGCTCTGCTCCTCGCGCCGCTGGCTCTCCTGCGCCTGCGCCGCAGCCCCCTGGCGCGCTTCATCCTGGCCACCACCGTCCCCTTCCTCCTCATCGCCTTCACCCCCTGGCTGGCGCCCCTCGTCGGCCGGGTCGTCACCCCCTGGATGCTCTACCGCTTCACCTGGCCCCTGCCCATCGCCCTCATCCTGGGCAGCGCCCTGTTCTTCGGCCTCCAATCTCCAATCTCCGGTCTCCGGTCTCCAATCTCCCGTCTCCGGTCTCCAATCTCCGGTCTCCAATCTCCGGTCTCCGGTTCCCAATCTCCGGTCTCCGGTCTCCTTCCCTCTGCCTTCCTCATCCTCCTGACCCTCTTCAGCCTGCCGGCCATCCAGGGGCGCATGCAAACCTTTGCGGCGACGCTCGACGTGCCGCGCACCCTGCCGACCTCGGTCGTGACCGCGCTGCGAAAGCTGCCTGCTGACGCCGTCATCCTCAGCGACTACGAAACCAACCAGGTCATTCCGGCCACGGTCAGCCGCCGCTACGTCGTCGCGCACCGTTACACCACCACCAGCGAAGAATTCCCGGCCTCCCGTCAGGCCGAAGCCATTCAGCGCGCCCAGGATGTGGACGCGTTCACCCGCGCCCGTTTCGTGGACGGGCCGCTGCTCGACACGCTGGCCCGTTACCACACCGACCTCATCCTGCTGCGCGACGCGCGTGAACTGGCCTGGCAACTGCGCACCCTGGCCGCCGGCCCGGCGTCCGATCTGGCCGTCACGCGCCTCTTCGCCGGCGACGGCTTCGAGCTTTTCCGGGTGATTTCCCCCACCGCGCCGTCGCTCGTCATCACCGGCAACACCCTGCTCGGTCAACAGCGCTGGGCCGAAGCCGCCGACGCGTTCCGCCGCGCCCTGGCCGCAGAAAACTCCGCCATCGCCTGGTACGGCCTCGGTCAAGCCCTGTTCGCCCTCTCCGACCTCGACGCAGCGCGCGACGCCCTCATCCAGATCACTGGTCAGGAGATCAGAGAACCGAGATCAGAGAACCGAGATCAGAGATCGGGTACGTGGAAGGCGAGTGATCTCCAATCTCCGGTCTCCGGTCTCCCCTTCTCCCCTTCTCCCCTTCTCCCCTTCTCCCCTTCTCCGGTCTCCGGTCTCCAATCTCCGATCATCCTCTCCAACCTGGCGCGCATCGCCGCCGCGCAGGCCAGGCCGGAGGATGCCCTGGCCCTCTACACCCGCGCGGTCGCCGCCGACAGCACGCACGGCGAATGGTTCCAGGAGATGGGCGATCTGGCGCTGCTGCTCGACCGACCAGACCAGGCCGCCGCGGCCTACGCCCGCGCCATCGGCGCCGCGGTCCCGCCGGACACCCTCACCTTTTTCAGCAAACTGGCGCCGCTGCTCGGCAGCAAGGGCCTGACCGAACCGGCCGTGCAGGCCTACAACAGCGCGCTGTGCCTCTCGCCCAACGATCTCGATTTCCTGACCCCGCTGGGCAACCTGCTGCGTGATCGCGGCCGCCTGGGCGAGGCTGCAGCCATCTTCCGCCGCGCCCTGTCCATTGACCCCACCGCGCCGGAGGGTTACGTGGGCCTGGCCGCGGTGCTCCATCGCCAGGGCCGCTACGCCGAGGCCGAAACCTGGTACCGCCGCGCGGTCATCGTGCAGCAGGCGCGGCTGGTCAGCCCGCTCGACACCCTGCTGGCCTGGGGTCAGCTCATGCAAACCCAGGGCCGGTTCGAGCAGGCCAGGGCGCATTTCCAGCAGGCGATCCGCCTGGCGCCGCACGACGCTCGCGGCTACATCGCCCTGGGCAACCTGGCCCTGCAAGGCGACGATCCTTCTCCCACACCCATGGCGCTCTCGCCCGCGGCTGAGACCGCGCCGACCTTGGCCCCAACCTTGACCCTCACCGCCACCCGGGCCGCGCGGCAGGAAGCCGAAAATTGGTATCGCCAGGCCATGCTCGCCGCG
>JAYRVL010000699.1:0-2895 GCA_041918575.1 Anaerolineae bacterium
AGTAGGTCATCAGGCACTTGCCACAAGCCGTCGCGTAGAACGTTTGAGCGAAAACAGGACTGTTCCTACAGGTTGTGTGCGATTTGCCAATGACCACAAGCTGTTGTATGGAAACATCTGTTCTATGTCGAAAACAGGCTATGCGTATCTCATCTCGTTGGCTGTGGAGTTTCGGCTTGATTGCCGTTGCCCTCACCCTCGCCTTTGTAGCGCAGACACGAGCGGTTCTGGTTGCTTCTTCCTATTTCGAAGGAGCAGCCAGTTCGTTTCGCTACACGGGTCAAGGCCAATCGAACGGAAGTTATTACGTGACAATAAGCGTTGATTTCGATGATCCGATCGCTCACCAGGGTTACCTCGATGCGAATCGGCAGCGCGGTCAAGCACTGCTTTCACGATCCGCGATGTACCCATTACCCCTGCAAATCACCCTCGCAACGCCTGTCTCCCTGCCAGATGCACGAACCCTGGTCTCAGAGGCTCATGTTCAGGTGGATAGCTTCGCTTTTGTTGGTAGATCATCCCTGAATCGCAGCAAGCGCGGCGGGCATTGGGAATTTGGCGGACTTGACCAAACCATTCCAGAGACACAGAGCATGGATCCGGCGGGTGTCAATGGCGAACAACTCGTTCTTGAAGGCGTCATGGTGATCCATGGCACAGTGGCTGACGCTGCCGGTCTGGCCAGCCTTCTTGACGATCCTCGTATTTATTTGGTGGACACGTCAGAAGTTGAGCTCCGTACATTGATTGTACAACGACACCAATCTGAGGTAGCCAGTAAGGACCTGACCATTAGCGTCCCCTCTCCGTTTTGGAATCTGGATTGGTAATACCCTTGCGCATGATCTGAAGAGAGCGGGGAGAGTCGCATGACTCTCCCCGTTTGCTTTCGTTCTGTTCAATTTGTTGATGAGCGCGAAATCTCACTTCCGAACCGCGTGAGGATTGGCGGGATCGGCGTAGGCGCCTTCCATTGCGCCCGGCCGAACGTCCTCGAAGATGGCAAACTGATTGCCGCTGGGATCGGCAAAGGTCTGGCAGGGGCCGTTGGGGATCTCGAAGCGGGCGCCCTGCGGCTGCCAGCCGCGCGCCCGCAGCTCCCGGATCGTCGCGCCCAGATCGGCGACCTCGTAGACTGGGAGGCAGCTGGGCGCGGGACGGTGATCGGCTAACAGCAGCAGTGGGCCGTCACCCAGGCGCAGCGCCGCCACCAGCGCGCCAAAACGAGCAAACTGCCAGACGCGCTCCGCGCCTAATTGATCCAGATAGAACGCCAGGTCATGGTCGAAGTCGGTCGTGCCGACGTAGAGAAAGCGCAGCGCGCCGAAAGGCGGTGTCATCCTGCATCCTCCTTGCCCGATCCTGCCAGGCGTGCGCTCTCCGCCCAAAGGTGTTCCTGCACGGCGGCCGCCTTGCCCAGGCCGGCCGTGGCGCCGGTGACCAGGCAAACCTGGTTGTGCAAACTCGATGGCTCTACCATTTTGGCTTGTGAAAATCCTTTCCAGGGCGAATGTTCATTCCAGTTGAGAGGAAAAAAGACCAGCTACCGCTTCACGGCTCGTCCGCATCCACCAGGCCGCGCAGGACGGTGGTCGCACCGCAGAGGTGGGATTCGAGCTCTTGTTGGGTGAGGCGGTTGCTCCCGGGCGTCGTGGTCTATTTGCGCCACTGGTTGAGCCAGCGCACCTGTCCGGGCCAGTCCGCGGCGCTGGTGTTTGTCATCATGTTGTCGAGAGCCGCTATCAGGTCCGAAAGTGTCCAGTCCTGCTGATTGGCAAGCATGACGCCGCCGTGCTCTGGATATTTTCGGACCAGTCGCATAAAATCGGCGATGTTGAACGTGAAGATGCAGCGCCCCTGGGCGGTGGATCCCAATAGTTGCTGCTCATCGCTGGCATCTAACGCCATCCATTCGCTGGGCGTCCGCGTGACGTCGTGACCGCGCGCTATCAGGGCTTTCTGCAAAGCGCGGTATGATGCATCGGCGTCGAGATGGAGTCGGGGTTTAGCCATGCGCCTCCTCGCTCATGCGCGCTTCCAGGACCAGGTGAGCTTCGATTTCCTGACGATGAGCGCCAGCAAAGGCCAGCGCCTCCTCGATCTGTTGCACAGGTACGCCGTATTCTTTGGCAAGTTCAGCCGGCGTCATGCCCCACTGCTCGCCAGCAATGGCAGCAGCCTGCACGCGGATGCCGGTTCCCCGCAATACCGGCGTCGGGATGCCACTGGCTCCGCGACGATAGGTCACTTGTGGAAAGCGAGGATCGTCCAACTGTTGATTGAGGGCGCCGATTTTCTCCGCGGTAGCCCAGAGAATGAACTGGTTGAGCGAAACGCCCTGCTTCAGTGCCCAGACTTCCGCTTCTTGCTTGAGTTGTTGCGGTAGGTTCAAAGGATAGCGTGACATGGGTTGCCTCATTCATGATCTCTCTGAGGGTATCATATAACACATCATGACTTGTGTCAACCCTTCAGCCACCCCATCTTCTCCCATCGCGTGCCGCAAGTCCTCTTGTGCCTGCCGGCTTTTTGCCTGACTCCATCAGCCGCCCGCAATCGCTCCGATGATCAGAAAAGGCTCGGCGCCCGTCGCGATTGCAGCGGGCAGCGGGGCATCCGGCGCCTCATGCGACACATCCTGGCCGCAGGCGAAGAAGCGGACCAGCGCTCGCCGCCGCTGGCTGACGTGATCGCGGAGGGTCCCGCGCAGCATCGGGTACTGCGCCTCCAGCGCGTCCAGGATCGAACGCGGCGTCACCGGCCCGGCGACCTCAAGCTCCACCTCTTTGTTGACGTTTGCCAGTCTGCGCAGATGAAAGGGAAGCACGACGCGAATCATGGCAGGGTTTGCACCGCGACCGAGAGAACGGCCGGAAGATCATGCACGATGGG
>JAYRVL010000700.1:0-2726 GCA_041918575.1 Anaerolineae bacterium
AGCTGCCGGGCGCCGGCGCGCTGGTGGCCTTTCTGCGCGCCGCGACCGGCGTCGAGCCGGTGGTGGTGGGCAAGCCGCAGGTTGCCATGTTCGAGCAGGCGCTGGCGCGACTGGGCGTCAGACCGGCGCAGGCGGTGATGGTCGGCGACCGCGTGGAGACTGACATCGTCGGCGGACAGGCCGCGGGTCTGCGCACCATCGGCGTGCTCAGCGGCGTCAGCAGCGCTGGGGACTTCGCCCAGGCCGCCCCGCCCCCCACCTGGGTCTTCGACAGCGTCGCGGAGATCAACCGGGCGCTATTTGAGTAACGCGCCTTCTTCCCCTTGCGCAGGCTGGCTGCCGCACACATCGCTGGGCAAGCCAACATCGCCCTCCACAACACATGCTCTTTACAAGGAATTAGCCCTCGCGCGTAACTGCTGGGCCTGCCTGGAATTCAGACAGGATTCACAGGATTGACAGGATATTCGAACTCTCGTGCCGATAGTTTTGCACACCACAGAGCAAGAATCCTGTACATCCTGTTCATCCTGTCCAAATCGGCCTGCAGGGTGAGCAGTTACCCTCGCGCTGCCAATCGAAGAAGCGGGCAGCCAGCCATTCGATGTGAGCATAGAGGGCCGGATCGCCCATCTCGCGGCGGGCGTCAGCTACCCAGGGCATGATCGCCTCCCAGGTATTGAGGCCGATCTCGCCAATGAGCCGGAACACCACATCTTCTGACAGCAGACGGCGGCGCAGCAGATCGCCGAGCGTTTCCACGAACAAGAGCACCCGCTGCAGGTAGCGCAGCTCACGGCTGCCGGCCGGAAATTTGCGTTTGACATCCTCCCAGGTATTGACCCCAAACTCGAAACGCAGCCAAGTGTAGGCCGCGTCGAAATCATCACTGGTGATGATCTGGCAGATCTGCAGGAGCGCCGCAGCCTCGCCGGTAGCCCCACTGCCCATGGTGGTCAGCGGGGCGCCTGCCGGCGTCGAGTTGGCGGGGAGTGACGGGAGTACCGTTCGATTGCGCCTAAAGAGCGGCATCGGCGCGCTCCTCTGCAACGCCAGGGGCGGCGGCTGAAGTAGCCGCCGCGCGCAGCTCGGCGTAAAGGGCGACGTGACGTCTGTCGTTGATCTTTTCCCGCTTTTCGAGTTCTCGCACCTCTGCCGGGTAGTGATCGGTCATCTTGTTGTTGCCCGGCGGTGCATGGTAAAGCAGACGCTCCAATGGGCGGCCAGCCAGCAGATGCGACTCGAAAATCTCGTCGGCGTCGTCCGGCTGCACATGCGCATACCAAACAGCGTCGGGATAAACCACGAGATTGGGACCATGCCCACACTGATTCAGGCAGCCGGCGCGGTTGATGCGAATCTCATTTTGCAGGTCGGCCGTGGCCACCCGGGCCTTGAGGCGTTTGAAGAGTTGCTCCGTATCCCCATCGAAGGGACAGAAGGCGCCGTTGGTGCAAACAAAGACATGCTGGCGATATTGTCCTGGCATGTAAGTCTCCCGTCTGGTTTGTTCAGGTATGGATGGTATCACAGAAAACGTACACCTGTCAATGGTAACTGCTCAGGCGGCCCCCCTGCCCCCCAACCGTGGGGGGAAAAGCATTCGGCTCCCCCAGGATTGGGGGGCAGGGGCGCAGGAAAGCCAGGCAATTGCGACGCCGCCTGTGGTCGCCCGTAGGCCGATTGTACCATATCCCAGATAAGGTCATATTTTTATACTAAACCGTGTCGCCTCCGAGGCTATTGATTGCGCAGGACAGGGTAATAAAAGTCATTCAGTTCGTAAGCATCAGGCGCGAGGATGACGACACAATGCGGGCAAACGCGTGACCCGGCGTCAGGCGCTGCGTCTTGTTGTTCGATGAGTTGGCGCTTGGCCACCGGCGCAGCAGCGCCGATTAAGCGCTGGTCAGGTTGGCGTTTTCTCTGAAAATAGCCCCTGCGTGAAACGAAGCGCATCGCCAGTGTCATCGCGCGTGGCACTGGCGCAACAGCGCCGATTAGCGCGCAGCGATGAATATGGCTGAGTTCCCCCTGCACCCCCGGATGTGTCAGAGTGATCGGCGTTTTCTCTGGAAATCGCCATGGATGGTATTCTCTTATTTGGGAGGCGTTCGATGAAAATGAAGACCCTTGAATTATCCGGCCGACGCATACGACGAGCAAGACTGCTCTATGTCGCTGTCATTGTGGCATTACTCTTGAGCCTGGCGCCCGCGCCCCTGCCAGGAGTTCAAACCCCGGTGGCGTCCGCGCACAACCTGCAAACGCGCGATGTCTACGCGTACTTCGACCCCGACACCATCACCATGCTGGACAATCGCATCAATGGTGTAGGCTGGACTCCGCCAACTCCCCTCCTGCAGGTGGGCGACGAAATCGGCCTGGTGATGCGCGGCGTGCCCAAAGACGGCACCACCACCGGCGTCGGCGGCTACCTGGATTTCTACATTCCCACCGGCGTGACGGTGCTCGACGCCGCGTACCTGGCGCCGGTTGACAACGTCAGCGATGGCATCACCGGCTACGACCGCATCCCCATGAAGGGGCAGTCGCCCATCGCCATCGGCGCCGGCCCCATCGGCGCCAAGATCAAGACCGAGATGATCGGTCTGACCCTGGGGCCGAACATCAACGGCGTCACTGAGGCGACCGTCAACGCCAGCGGCCTCATGCGCGGCACCATCGCCGGCGTCTACGGCGACACCGGCATCTTCTACTCCACC
>JAYRVL010000701.1:0-3558 GCA_041918575.1 Anaerolineae bacterium
CTCGCGGTCGCCTTCGAGGGCATGCGCGGTCAACGCCACAATGCGCGGCCGGTGGGCGCCGTAGCGCCGGACGATGGCGTCCGTGGCGGCAACACCGTCCATTTCCGGCATCTGGATGTCCATCAGCACCAGGTCATACGCGTTCTGCTCCAGGGCCGACAACACTTGCAGGCCGTTGTTGGCTACGTCGGCGCGATAGCCGAGCCGCTCCAGGATCTTCAGGGCCACTTTCTGATTGACCAGGTTATCTTCCGCCAGCAAGATGCGCAGTGGGTGGCGCACGCCTAGCGTGGCATCGAACGGCGTGACCGGCTGGCTGGCAGCGCCTTCGCCCGGCAGGCCGGAGAAAAGACTGACGAGCGTGTTGTGAAGTTGCTGCGGCTTGAGCGGCTTGGTGAGGTAGGCGAACAGAGGCAGATCGTTGAGGCGGGCTTCGGATCGGCCGATCGAACTCAACATGATCAACGGCACCGACCGCGTTTCCGGCCGCAGGCGCAGCTGCCGTGCCAACTCAACCCCATCCACCTCCGGCATGCGCACGTCTAGGATGATCACATCCAGCGGCGCGCTATTCGCCAGCATGCTGAGCGCCGCCGCCGCTGAGGGCGCCGCCAACGCCTGCATGTGCCAGCTCTCCAGATAGTGGGACACAATCTGCAGGTTGGTGGCGTTGTCGTCCACCACCAATGCCCGGCGACCTGCCAGGAGCAGCGGCTCCGGACGCTGCAGCTCGGCCGGCAACGCTGCTTCTGTTACCACCAGGTCAAACGTAAAGGTTGACCCCTGGCCAGGTGTGCTCTCGACCGAAATCTGCCCGCCCATCATTGCCGATAGTCGGCGGCAGATGGCTAACCCCAGGCCAGTGCCGCCATGACGGCGGGTACTAGTGGCATCGAGTTGCGAAAACGGCAGGAAAAGCTGGCTCAGGCGGTTGGCAGGAATGCCGATGCCGGTATCACGCACGCTGAATATCAACCGGTGACGCCCGTCGGCCAGCGGCTGCGCGCGCGCGGTCACCAGCACATCGCCGGCCTCGGTGAACTTGATGGCATTGCTCACCAGGTTCACAATGATCTGGCGCAATCGGTGCCCGTCGCCGCTGACTACGGGCGGCACGTCGGGTTCGATCAGGTAAGCTAGGTCCAGTCGCTTGCGCCCCGCTGCTACGACAAACAGATCCAGCGCTTCCTCCACCACCTGACGCACGTCAAACGGCGCCACGTCGATGGTGAGCTGGCCCGCCTCAATCTTGGAGAAGTCGAGAATGTCGTTCAGAATTGTGAGCAGGGCGTCCCCGCTCTGGCGGATCGTCTCGACATAGTCGCTCTGTTCCTGGGACAGGCCGGTATCCAGCAGCAGGCCGGAAAGCCCAATGACGGCGTTCATCGGCGTGCGGATCTCGTGGCTCATGTTGGCCAGGAATTCCGACTTAGCCTGGTTGGCGACTTCGGCCACGTGGCGCGCCTGTTCCAATTGGACGGCAATGCGCTTGCGTTCCTCGATCTCGGCTTCCAGGCTGCGGTTGATATGTTGCAACTGCCCGCGCTGCTCTTCCAGGCGTCGCGACAGGTTTTCGGCGTCGTTCAGGGCCGTGTTCTTGGTTTGCAGCAAGAACAGGAAATCGGAAATGGGGTCGTGGATGGCGAAGTCGCGCAGCGAGATGTTCTTCTCGCTCAGCTGCGCCAATTCGGTAATCCACGGTGAGCCGAAAAAATACAGGAGATGGCTGTCGGGCGCCGGCAATAACTGTCCCTTGAAGAGCAGGTCGTCGGCGCGCGCCTTGAGCATGATCAGCTTGCTACTCTGTCGCTCAAGGGTGTCGAAGTCCAGACGCACCGGTGGGCGGTGGACGGCGAAGTGGCGGTCAAACGGCTCGCCGGGCACAGCCTGCGGATAGAGGCGAGCGATCATGGGCCCTACCTGCACAAGCTGCAGGGCGCGATCCAGCGCCACGTGGAACGGAAAAAGGGTGGCCACCTGGTCAGGCGTCAGGCCATAGCGCAATGGGGCAGTCATGTTCTCTCGGATCGGGCGGGATCAGGCGCTGGATTCGGCCGAATCGCCTGCCTCCTGAAATTGCAGCGCAAACACATCGTGATCATCGCCTTCTGCTTTCTGCTGGGTTTGCTCAATCCCGACCCGGACATTGTAGAGCGGCCCCAGCCCCTCCAGCAGGCCCACGACCATGGGGGCCAGTCCATCACGCTCGGAGAAGTAATGCAGGTTGAGGCTGTCGCCGGTCATGTCCGTGCATTCGAATGAGGGCGGCCGCAGTTTGGGATAGCTCAAGCTGACGCGGGCGTGCATGTTGTCCAGGTTCATCAGAAAGTCCTGCAGTGAGTCGCCGGACATCTTCAACAGTTCGCCGTAGCCCTCTTGCGCCGTATAGCGCGTCCAATATTCGCCGAAGGCGCGCAGAATGGCGTGGGGATCGATGCCGAGCGTTTCGCTGGCGGCGCCCACCAGCCGGTAAGTGATGTCGTCGGGATACGGCTCCATGCTGACGAACGACTCGACGGTTACGCCGGCCCGCGTGCGAATCGCTTCCCACGTCTCCTCGCCGAATTGCTGGACAACCATATCGTGCACCGCTTTGTTAACGAGACCGTACATTGTGGGCTCCTGTTATCGAATAGATAAGAGCAATAATGGATTAGTGGGGCGGAGCGGATGGCGTTTCGGCCGAATCGTGCCCCACCGTTTCGCCGGCCCGATCTAGCGCCTCCATGAGCGCCTCGGGCCGCACCGGCTTGCTTAAGTAGTCATTCATTCCGGCGGACAAATAGAACTCCCGATCCCCTTCAAGGGCGTGCGCTGTCATGGCCACGATATAGGGGCGGCGGTCGCCGTAGCGCGCCGCGATTTCCTGTGTGGCAGTGACGCCATCCATCTCAGGCATCTGGATGTCCATCAGCACAACATCGTACGGCTGGCGCTCGAGCGCGGCCAGCGCTTGCCGGCCGTTGGCGGCCACGTCGGCCTGGTAGCCTAGCCGTTCGAGGATCTTGAGCGCTACCTTCTGGTTGACCAGATTATCCTCGGCCAGCAGGATCCGCAAGGGCTGCCGCCGCGCCATGCCGCTGTCAAACAGGCTGGTCGGCGTCTGCGGCGCCGGCGCGACCGTGCCTGACGGGCTGAGGACGCTGGACAACATCTCAAACAGTTGCGCGGGTCGGAGGGGCTTGTGCAGGTAGGCCGCGACCGCGACCCCCTCCAGATTGACCTCGGAGCGCCCGGTAGAACTGAGGATGATGATCGGGATATGTCGCGCGGCGGGGTGGTGGTGCAAAATGCGGGCCAGGCTGATGCCGTCGGTGTCCGGCATGAGCACGTCGAGTACGGCCACGTCCAGGGCCTGGCCGCGCTCGATGATTTCCAGCGCCTCGGCGGCGGAAGCGGCCATGTGCGGGTGCATCTGCCAGGCGCGGGCATAGTGGGCCAGGATGTGCCGGTTGGTCTTGTTGTCGTCAACAATGAGTATGTGACGGCCGGCCAGCTGCTGGCTGGTGGTGTGAACGGGTTCGGCCGAATCCGTCACCGCCGTTACCTCCAGGTCGA
>JAYRVL010000702.1:0-2765 GCA_041918575.1 Anaerolineae bacterium
CGCCGCGTGCGCACGTAGGCCAGGGCCGTGTCGCCATCCATGTGCTGCTGGCCTGCCTCGATGCGATCCACCCCAAGCGCCTCCTGCAGGTAGGGGTCTTGCAGGGGGCAGTCCACCTCCACATCAACGCCGCCCAACGCGTCGATGATCTGCTTGAAGCCTTCGAAATCAATGCGCACATAGTTGTCAATTTCCACGCCGAGATCACGCTCGATGATGTCTTTGAGCGCTTGCAAACCGGCCTGCGGTGATTTGCCCTGGTTGCTGGCGAGAAAGTCCGCGGAGTTGATGCGCCCCTTGCCAACGCCAGGAATTTCGATGTAAAGATCGCGCGGCAGACTGATGACGGCTGCATGGCCGCTGCTGCGGTCAATGGCGGCCAGCATGATAACGTCGGTGCGCCACATCGCTTCATCCGGCCGTTGATCCGATCCCAAGATCAAGATGTTCTGGGTGTTGGTTAGGTACGCGGTGGCGTGCAGGAATTGGCGCGGCGTTTCGGCCAGACCGGCGCTGGCCGGCGCCTGATTGGGCGTGGTGTTGAACAGGGCGCGGGCGCTGCCCACCACAATCAGGAAACCGATCACCATCAGGAGCGGCGCCAAGACCAGGCCAAAGCGCTGCAAATAGGCCGGGGGGATGGGCAGATCACGGCCCAGGCGGCGGGCGGGCGCTGCGTTCGACTCGGCGCTGCGTTTGGTTGGCGGCCGCGGGCCGCGTCGCGATGAACCGGACGGCGAAGAGGGCGATGCTGATGATGGTGACATGGAACCTCGCTTCAGGCAGTGTTTTCGATGACAAGGCCCAGGATGGCCCGACGCAGCAGGTCAAGACCGCGGTTGCCAAGCCAGCGCTGCGTCAACTCGCCGGCGCCACCCAGGGGGAAGCGCCGCGCGAGCAGGCCGCCGGGGTGCAGCAGCGCGATGAATGACTCGCCTCGCTCATCGCTGTACATGGTTTCATGCGCCTGCATGGCGCCGATGATCGCCAGTGTGAAATCGGCGCCTGATGCGGCCTGCATGGCCTGGGCCGCGGCCCGGGCCAGGGCAGCCGAGGGCCAGGCGCCATCGGCCATCAGGGCGGGCAAGGCGCTTTGCATCTGCGAGAGATCAGCGGCCGTGAGAGCGCAGTGCAAGGCAGCCGCACAAGGGGTGGCGCGCAGCCAGGCCGCGACAGCGCCGGCCGTGTTCGTTTCAACGAGCGCCAGGCTGTAATTGTGCTGCATGAGCAAACGAGACGTCACTTCTTCCAGCGATTCATTGTCAACGCCAAAGACGTAAGCGCCCAGGCGCTGGCGAATTTCGGTTTCCAGCGGCGCGATCATGGCGTCAGCCTCGGTCTCGCTGGTCGCCTTGGCCGTGATGCGAATGTCGGTCTGTCCCGGATGAGCCAACAGGCCCACGGTCGGGTTGGTCAGAGTTTCCAGGTCGCCGATGAGGGTGTCCACGTTGCTTTCGCCAATGCTGCACGTGCGCAGAACCCGTGACTTGATGATGGGCGCCTGTGCGCCCAGGCGTTGGCGCAGATAGGGAATGACCGCCGACTCCATCAGGTGTTTCAACTCGCGCGGCACACCAGGCAGACTGATGATCGTACAGGCGTCAGTTTCCAGGATGAAGGCGGGCGCGGTGCCCACCGGATTGCTCACTTCGATGCTGCCGGCAGGCAAAAGCGCCTGGCGACGGTTGTTCTCATCGGGCTGGCGGCCCCAGCGGCCGAACATGGCAACGATCTCATCCCAGGCCGCGGGCACGAATTCTAATTCCCGGCCAGCGGCCTGCGCCACGGCCTCACGCGTCATATCGTCTACGGTTGGCCCCAGGCCGCCGCTGGTGATGACCAGATCGCTGCGCTGGCTGGCTTGCTGAATCACGCCGGCAATGCGCTGGACATTGTCGCCAACCGTGGTTTTGTAGAAGAGGTCAACGCCAATCGCGGCCAATTGCTGCGCCAGGTAGGCGGCATTGGTGTCAACGATCTGTCCGAGCAGTAGTTCTGTACCGATGGTGACGAGTTCAGCCTTCATGAGAGGCGATTTTACCACAGCGCGCCAAAGTTGACGAAATCGGCAGACAAAGGCTGCAATCCAACACGATCCGCACCTTCCTGCACGGCCTCCTCAGCCTGCACGGCGCGCAGGTGACAGAAGCCTGCAGCGGCCACGAAGCGCTCGACTCATTGGCAAAGAACCAGTATGACCTGGTGCTTTTGGATTTGCTGCTGCCCGATGTGGATGGCATCCAGGTGCTGCGCGGCATACGCGAGCATGATGACGAAACCGCCGTGGTAATGCTGACCGGCATGGGCGGCATCAAATCAGCGACGACGGCGGTAAGGCAGGGAGCAGACGGCTACATCGAAAAACAGGACCTGTCTTTTGGCGGCGACTTTACCGAGTTCTTCTACGCCCTGGAGCAGGCGCTCGAACACCGGGCCGGCCTGGTGGCGCAGAAGCAGCTCCAAGAGGTCAAGGCAGATTTCTATTCGATGGTCACGCACGATCTGCGCAATCCGACCAGCGCCATCAGGCTCTCTCTGCAACTTTTGGCCGAACCAAGCACCGGTCCGCTCACCGAGGATCAGCACGAGTTGATCGAATTGGCGCAAGGCGCCAGCCACAAATTGCTCTCCCTCATCAACGACTATCTCGATTTCGCCAAGATTGACGCCGGCTACCTGCGTCTGGACCGCAGCGAAACGAACCTGTGTGCCATTGTGGAAGAGAGCGCGCGCTTGACTTCCATTCAGGCCAACGTGCGGCGTCA
>JAYRVL010000703.1:0-2343 GCA_041918575.1 Anaerolineae bacterium
AAGCCTGTTTTCGACATAGAACGGATGTTTCCATGCAACAGCTTGTGGTCATTGGCAAATCGCACACAACCTGTAGAAACAGTCCTGTTTTCGCTCAAACGTTCTACGCAACGGCTTGTGGCAAGTGCCTGATGACCTACTACCCATTGGGGTGTCGAAAACAGGCAAAGTGCAAAGTATTCTGATCTCGTAACTGCTCAGCCTGCCTGGAATTCAGACAGGATCCACAGGATTGACAGGATATTCGAACTCTCGTGCCGATAGTTTTGCACACCACAGAGCAAGAATCCTGTACATCCTGTTCATCCTGTCCAAATCGGCCTGCAGGGTGAGCAGTTACCTGATCTCCGCACTTTGTACTCTGCATTTTGCACTTTGCACTTACCCTTCATACCCCTGATAACTCCCCGCCTCCCCCAGCACCACATTCGCCAGGTGGCGCGCCTGCTCCTCGATCACGCGGCGCAGCGCGGTCGTCTCCTTCTTGCGTGGATAGAGAACAGGCGTCGCCATCTGCTTCTCATGCGCCTCGATCAGGCGCCGGCGGCCGTCCTCCACCAGGTACACCCCTGGCTTCGCGCCCGGCTCGCGGCGAAAATCCTGCGCCGTGAACTGATTCCGCAGGAACAGCGGCGCCACAATCGCATCCACCACCACCGGCCGGAACTCCTCCATCAGATCGAGCGCCAGCGAAGGGCGGTTATAATCAATCGTA
This sequence comes from Anaerolineae bacterium, assembly GCA_041918575.1. Classification (GTDB taxonomy): domain Bacteria; phylum Chloroflexota; class Anaerolineae; order SSC4; family Amarolineaceae; genus Amarolinea. The sequence goes on from JAYRVL010000703.1 coordinate 716, forward strand.
TGGAAAAAGCCCAGGTACGGATCGAACCCCACCAGGTTGACCATGCCCAGCACCGCGCTCTGCAGCAGCGCATAGCCAAAGCTCAGCGCCGCATTCACCGCATCGGGCGGCGGGCGATACTGCCGGCCGTTGAACCCCCAGCCCGGCGGCAACAGATCCTTCAATCCGCCGAAGTAAGCCGCCGCGCCGCTCCCCTCATAGCCGCGCAGACTGTCCAGGTCACGCGCCGCGCTCACCTGCCCCTCGATCCCCTGCATCGTCTGCGTGGCCCTGAGCACCGTCGCCTGCACCTGGCTACCGGCCGTCGCGGCCAGGCGCCCCAGCGTGCGCCGCTGATTCGCCAGCTTGGCCTGAATCGCCTGCTTCGCAATCGGCAGCGCGGTCTGCGCATTGCCCAGCACCTGATACTGCCGATGGCGTAACTGCGCAAAACCGAGCGCCGGCGGCGTCAAGCGCCCGCGATACTTGCCATACGACGAGAAAAAGGCCACATCCACCTCCTGCAGCAGCATCTGCGTAATCAACGCGGCCGACAGTTGCACATTGCCCATCACCACCAACTGCTCCACATGGATCAGCGGCATGTCCAGAATCACATCCGACTTCTTCAACACCACCAGGCGCTCACCCTTCTTGTGCGCCGTCGCGCCCTGGTCCGTCAAATAAACAACCGACATCGTCCCTCCCCCTTCTCAAAACCCCAGGTAATGGTGCTTGTTACCGATGAAGAAAACCCCCAGGAACTGAAAACCCTCATCGAAGCTCACCAACCGCGTCTTCTGGGGGTTCAGCTCCAAGCGCAGATCGGCCAGCCCCTCTTCCACCAGCGCCAGCGCCGCCTCCGCCTCCTGGCGCCGTGAACACAGCGCCACCAGATCGTCCGCATAACGCACCAGGTTCAGCTTCGCCTGCGTCAGCTTCACATCCAGCGGATGCAGATAGATATTCGCCAGCAGCGGCGAGATCGGCCCGCCCTGCGACGTGCCAGCCGTGGGACGCTGACCCGCCAGCGCGTTCATGATATGCACCTGCACCCAGCCCTCCAACAGCCACAGCAGACCGGGATCGCTCAGCTCCTCGCGCAGCCGCTTGATGAGCAGCGCCGGATCAATACGCTCGAAGCACTTCTTGATGTCGGCATCCACCACCCAGCGCAGCCCCTGGTCGCGCAGCATCAGAATGCGCGCCGCGGCATCCTGCACCCCGCGGCCCGGCCGAAACCCAAAACTGCAATCCAAAAAACGGCGCTCGAAGGTCGGCTCCAGATATTCCACCACCGCCCGCTGCGCCACCCGGTCGCGAATCGTCCATTTCGCCAGCGGCCGCATCCCCTCCCCGCTGCGCTTGGGCACCCACACCGTCTTCACCGGCGTCGGCCGATACACCCCGCTCAACACATCCTGGCGCAGCCCCGCCAGCTCCTCGCCGGCATGGGCCGCGAAATGCTCCAGCGACACCCCATCCACCCCCGGCCCGCCGCCGTTCGCCTTGATGTGCAGCCAGGCTCGATCCAAATTTCCCACCTCGAACGCCGCCTGCAGTCCCGGCGTCTTGACCGCCGCCGGCGCCGCGGCCCGGCCCTGGCCCGCGCCTCCCATCTGCCCCGCGCTTGCGCTCGCGCTTGCGCT
>JAYRVL010000704.1:0-2273 GCA_041918575.1 Anaerolineae bacterium
GAACGCCCGAAAATCCGCCCATCCCTTCAGCGACAATACCTTCGTGATTGCCGCCGTCAGACTCGTCTTCCCATGATCAATATGACCAATCGTCCCTACGTTGATGTGCGGCTTCGTTCGCTGAAATACTGCCTTTGCCATGAAATTCTACGCCTCCTGATCCGTTGCGAGTCCTGGCGCCAGGTCCACTCCTCGCGGCCTAATTGATAAATGGAGCCCACGACCAGACTTGAACTGGTGACCCCGTTCTTACCAAGAACGTGCTCTACCGACTGAGCTACGTGGGCAGGTAGAGGAGAGAGCCAAGCGCACTCTCTCCTCTAATCTGGTGGGCGGAGAAGGATTCGAACCTCCGAAGGCGTCAGCCAGCTGATTTACAGTCAGCCCCCGTTGGCCACTTGGGTATCCGCCCTTGTTCATTTGCGCCAGCCGTTCCATTGCTCCGACTCGATGAGAGCCGACGAGGAGAATCGAACTCCTAACCTACTCATTACAAGTGAGTTGCTCTGCCGATTGAGCTACGTCGGCCTGGCAATCGGCTATTATACCAGACGGCAAAGAACTGTCAAATGCCCCGACAACCTACTTTTGTATCACCTGCCGGCGGCGCTCGATGACAGCCTGGTAGACGGCCAGGGTCGCTGCGGCCGTCTGCGCCCAGGAGAAGCGGCCGGCCTGCGCCAACCCTGATTCGATCATCGCGGCGCGCTCATCGTCATTCTGCCAGGCCTGTTGCAGAGCCTGCGCCATGTCTTCGACGTTGTAGGGGTCGAAATAGCGAGCCGCCGCTCCCCCCAACTCCGGCAAACTCGACGCCCCGCTGCACACCACCGGCGACCCGCTTGCCATCGCTTCCAGCACCGGCAGGCCAAACCCTTCGTACACCGAAGCCAGCACCGTCAAGCGCGCCCCTGCGTACACAGCCGGCAGGTCTTCATCGGCCACGAAACCGGCCAGATGCACCGCATCGCGCTGCGGCCATGTTTCCAGCCGCGCAAAGAACTCTTCGGTCAGCCAGCCCTTGCTGCCAACAATGACCAGGTGGGCATCCAGCCCCGACTGGCGCAGAATCAGCAGGGCGTCCAGCAGGCGATCCAGGTTCTTGCGCGGTTCGAGCGTGCCGACGGTCAGCATGTACTGCTCCGGCAGGTGATACCGTGCGCGCGCAGCCGTGATGCGGGCCGCTGCCTGTGGCCGGAAATGCGGGGCAGCCGCCTCGTAAATGACATGCACCTTCTCCGACGCCACCTGATAGAACCGCGCCAAGTCGCGCTTGCTGTTCTCTGAAATGGTGATCAGGGCGTCGGCGCGCCGGCAAAACAGCGGCATGGCGGCGTTGAGAAACCAGTAGTTCAGACGCTTGTGGTGCTGCGGCAGCAGGCGGTAGATCAGGTCATGCACGGTGAGCACGCTGGGCGCCTGGCGCAGCGGCATCAGCAGATGCTCGGTGGCGTGGTATAATTCAGCCGCAGGCAGCAGACGATCGAAGCCGATGCCGGCCATCTGTCCCAGCCAGACCGCCAGGCGCCAGGGTTTGTAGCCCAAGTGGACGCGGCTCACCAGGTGAGCCGCGCCAGCGCCCGGCAGCGTGACCGGGCCTGGCGCGCCGGCGCGGTTGTAGAAAAAGGCCAGGCGCTCGCCCAGCAAAGGCGCCAGGTGATCGGCCAGCGTGGCGGCGTAACGGCCCAGGCCGGCCTTGCCGTTGATGGCGGCCGACACATCAAGGTAGATCATGGCGCGCGCCTGGCTGACCGGCTGATAGGTGACGAAGCGCCGCGCCGCGGCGTCCTATGAAAAACATGTGCGGCAGGGGTCAGCCCTGTCCTACGATCAAGCAATGGAGAAAAATCATGACGAACACGATTCCAGCCAAATATCACGACTTGCTGACGACGCGGGCCTTTGCCAACCTGGCCACCATCATGGATGACGGCGCCCCGCAGGTGACGCCGGTCTGGTTCGATCTGGAGGGCGATTTGGGCGGCAATCTGGGCGGCTATTATGTGCGGATCAACTCGGCTCAGGGCCGCGTCAAGGACCGCAACATGCGCGCCCGCCCGTACGTGGCCCTGAGCATCGTTGATCCACACAACCCGTATCGCTACCTGCAGATCCGCGGCCCGGTGGTCGAGATCACGACCGAAGGGGCTGACGCGCACATAGATGCGCTGGCCGAAAAATACACGGGCGCCGGTCGTCGCTTCAACCACCAGCCCGGCGAGGTGCGCGTGATCTACAAGATCAAACCAGAACATGTCCACGCGTCGGGGTGA
>JAYRVL010000705.1:0-17071 GCA_041918575.1 Anaerolineae bacterium
AGGGTTCTCGAGTGCCCAATAACCGGCTAAAGCCTCCATTCCAGATGTCTTCAGCGACCCCATTTGGAATTCCTGGGCCGGGCGCCAACAAAAAGCCCGGCTTTTCCCGCCGGGCTTTTCGAATCAACCGCTGCGAACAAGGCTGTCGTGACACGGTCAAGGCGGCAGCGGTTAGCTGGTACCCTTCAGGCGTGGATCGAGCGCATCGCGCAGGCCATCGCCCAGGAAGTTGAAGGCGAACATGGTGATGGCCAGGGCCATGGCGGGGAAGATAGCCTGGTTGGGATAGGTGCGCACCACTTGGGAGCCATCAGAAATCATCGAACCCCACGAGGGCGTCGGCGGATTGACCCCCAGACCGATGAAGGAGAGAAAGGCTTCCAGGCTGATGTAACCGGGAATGGAGAGGCTTTCGGCCACGATCAAAGGGCCAATGATGTTGGGCATGATGTGGCGGAACATGATGGACATGTCTTTGGCGCCAATGGTGCGGGCCGCCTCGACATATTCCTTTTCACGGACTGACAGCACCTGGCCGCGGGAGAGGCGGGCCATCGTCTCCCAGGCGGTCAGGCCAATGCCCACATAGATGAAGAGCACCCCGCCGAGGGCGGAGTCCAGTTGACTGATCGCGTAACTAAAAGTGCCTGGCTCTGGTTTGGCGAAGGTGGAGCGGAAGAACGCCATGAGCAGGATGATGAACAGGATCTGCGGAAAGGCGTAGAGAATGTCCACGATGCGCATCATGACGTTGTCAACGCGACCGCCCAGGTAGCCGGAAACGCTGCCAAAGATCACGCCGATCAGCAGGCTCACCAATGGGCCGATGATGGCCACGGTGAGCGAGATGCGCGAGCCGTAGACGATGCGGCTGAAAATATCGCGGCCCACATAGTCGGCCCCGATAGGATAGTCTGCACTGTACCTGGCGTAGGGCTTCATGGAGGTAAAGATGGCAGGCACCCAGGTCGGCACCTTGTTGACATCGGTCAGGACCTGGTCAGAGAACGATCTGGGGGCAATGACGGGAGCGCCCACAGCCAGAACGATGAGCAGGAAGATGATCGCCATGCCCACAATGGCCGCGCGGTTGCGGATGAGTCGGCGGAAGGCTTCGACCCACAGGCTGTCACCCTTACGCGCCATGTTGATGGAGACATCGGCGACTTCGGCGCTGTTTTGTGTACTCATGTCAAGAGGCTCCTCTCCGAATCAATTGTAGCGGATGCGCGGATCCAGGAAGCCGTAGAGGATGTCTACGACCAGGTTGGCAACGACGAGCAGCATGGCGTAGAGCAGGATCGTTCCCATGATCACGGGGTAATCACGGTTGGTGATACTGGTAACGAAGTATTTGCCCATGCCCGGAATTCCAAAGATGGTTTCGGTGACGAAGGTTCCTGTGACCAGGCCGGCAAACATCGGGCCGAGGATGGTAACCACTGGGATGAGCGAGTTCTTGAGCGCATGCCGCGTGACCACAGTGCGTTCGGCCAGACCTTTGGCGCGTGCAGTGCGGATGTAGTCCTCACGAACCACCTGCAAGAGGCTGGCGCGTGTCAGGCGGGCGATGATGGCGGAGCTACCCAGCCCCAGCGCGAGACAGGGCATGATGGCATAGCGGAAAAAATCCGGCCCAAGGTTCGAGGGCAAGAAACCAAGCACGAACGGCGGCTTGGCGCCCCAACCAGTGGGCGGCAGCCATTTGAGGGTGACCCCGAAAATCCAGACCAGGATCGGTCCCATCACGATAACAGGCACGGAAACGCCGAAGATGGCGACGCCCATGCCGAGGTAGTCGAAGAATGAATTCTGTTTGAGAGCTGCCAGGATGCCAAGTGGCATTCCAATGGTCACTGCGAGCATGAGGGCGATGAGGCCCAACTGCGCAGAGATTGGGAATTGCTGGCGGAAGATATCATTGACCGTACGGCTGCGCGACGTGAACGACGGCCCAAAATTCATCCATTTGATCCACTGTTTTTCGCCCACCTTGATGTTGAACATAGCGTCATCCTGGAGGGAGGTGTTGGGCGGTACAGAGGAGAGCTTGGGCACAATCACGTTGGACAGATAGTCAAAATACTGTTTGTAGAGGGGATCATTCAGGTGGTAGCGCTCCTCTATGATCTTCACGATCTCCGGGGGCAGGGCTTTTTCTCGGTCGAACGGGCCACCTGGCACAGAGTGCATGAGGGTGAAGGTGATGGCCGACACCACAAACATGGTAAGCACCATCCAGAGCAGGCGGCGTACGATGTAACGTCCCATTTTATGCGGTCTCCTTTTTCCGTCAGTGCAGCGGAACTTGTGGGAGTTCTGTCATCCTGAAACGAAGCGAAAGAGCCTGTTGCGCACAGGTGGGGCAGCCGCGGCCAGCCGCTTCGCTGCCTTCAGCATGACACAACGCATGACCGGCGGCGGCGAGGTGGGAGTCAGCGACCCCCATCTCACCGCACAGGGTAGGAGAGAGAAGCTGCGCCTCTCTCTCCTACATGGATCAACTTATTGCTTGATGTCCCACTTCTCGTAGGACTCATGGCCGGAGGCGGAGAAGGTGCGGACCACGTACGGCTTGGTGACCGTGTTGCGTGTGTACCAGTAAATCGGTGCAATCGCAGCTTCGGTGTCCACCAGGAGCTCTTCAGCCTCGGCGTACATTTCGAGACGCTTGGCCGCATCCTGCTCCACGGCCGCCTTCTTCACGATCTCCTCGAAGGCGTCGTTCGCCCAGTTGATGCCGCCGCCCTCGCTCGGGTTCGCAGAACCGCCCATGGCGAACACTTCGCGGGTGAAGTTGTTGGCATCCGGGTAGTCCTGGCACCAGCCCAGGCGGTAGATTTGCGGCGTGCCAATCGGATCGCGGATGGTCTTCAAGTAGACCTTCCATTCCTGGTTGGTCAGCTTGACATCGATGCCCAGGTTGGTCTTCCACATCTGCTGGATGGCCTCGGCGATCTTCTGGTGGCCGGAAGAAGTGTTGAACATCAGGGTGATGTCCAGCTTGTCCTTGGTCAGGCCCTTCTCGGCCAGGTACTCATCCAGGTTCTTGTTGGCGGCTGCGGCATCGAACTTGATGCCCAGGTCGGGATGGCTGGCCATGGTGGGCGCCGCCGCGAGGCCGGGGCGAGCGAACCACTGCGCAGGCTCCTGGCCGCCCTTGAGCACGTTGTCAATCAGGCTCTGGCGGTCAATGGCCTGGGAGAGGGCGCGGCGCACGCGGGCATCGTCCACGAACGGGGCCTTGGTGTTGTAGCCGTAGTAGTAGGTGCAAAGGTTCGGGGCTGTGTAGTACAGCTTGGACAGTTCAGGATCGGCCTTGACACGATCAATGTCGGCCAGCGGCACACCGGTGCTGTCCAGGTTGCCGGCTTCGAATTCGGCGAAGGCGGCCGTTTCATCCAGCATCGAGAAGACCACTTCGTCCAGCTTGGGCGCGGGCACGAATTCGGTGCCAACCCAGAAGGGGTTCTTGATGATGCTGAGCTGCGAGTCGTGGATCCAGGTCTTCAGGGTGAAGGGGCCGTAGCTCTGGAAGAAGCCAGGCTCGGTCCAGCGATCGCCGCGCGGGTCGGTGCAGTCGTCGCCTTCGATGACCCAACTGGGCTGCGCATGGGCAACCCACAGGCCAATGATGTTGGCGTTGTAGGCGGCCGCTTCGTTGAAGTCAACCTTCAGGGTGTAGGTGTCCACCACGGTGACGCCCACGGAGGCGGTGTCGGTGACCGTGCCGCTGTTGAAGTCGGCCGCGCCGGCGATGGCGAAGCTCAACACGTACGCGTAGTCGGAGGCGGTTTCAGGCTTGAGCGTGCGCAGAATGCCATACTGGAAGTCGAAGGCATTGACCATGCGGTCCGCGCCGTTGCAGTCCTGAACCTTGACGACAGCATTCTTAGCGCCATCATACTTGACCCACGGGATGTCGTTGCGCAGTTGGAAGGTGTAGCTCTTGCCATCTTCTGAGATGTCCCACTTGGTTGCCATGCCGGGATTCAGGGCCGAGGAGACTTCCTCGAGGCGGGTCAGACCAACGGTCGTGGAGTCTACGACCTGCACGGAAGACGTATCGCTCGAAAGAGCCGGGTCAATCGTCGGCACGTCGCCGGCGCCGAAGTTCTGGTGCAGCACCTTGGGGCCTGCCGGCGGAACGGCTGTCACTTCGACGACCACCGTCTTCTCGACCACCACTGTCTTTTCGACTTCCTTGGTGACCTCGACGGTTTCCTTGATAACTTGCGGAGCGGCCGGAGTGCCGCCGCAGGCCGACAGAACTAAACTGGCAATTACCAGGACTGCGAGCAAAACAGTCCACTTTGTCGAACGCATGAGTATCTCCTCCTAACAGAGAGTGTGCAAACATTGTTGCGCGCATGACCCATTTGTCATGCTGCGCGTTGCGCCGCCTTCTACACAGCGTGCCGGGCCGTATACAGCAGCAAACCGATCCAGTAGCCTCAATCACCCCCTTTCGTCATTGATCTATTCGGCAGTTACAGACGCCATCTGCAGATTCGGGTTATTGGCTTTCTAGTAGAGATGGCAGGCCGTGAAATGGTCGCTGCCGACACTCTTGAACTCCGGTTCCACCTGGCGACAAATATCCATGACCCGCGGACAGCGGGTGGAGAAGTAGCAGCCTTTGGGAGGGTTGGCCGGACTGGGCACATCGCCCGTCAGAATGATGCGCTTGCGCTTCTGCTCGGCCATTGGATCCGGGATCGGCACGGCCGACAGCAGGGCCTGGGTGTACGGATGCAGCGGGTTGCGGTACAGTTCGGTGCGTTCGGTCAGCTCCACGATCTTGCCGAGGTACATCACGGCGACGCGATTGCTGATGTGACGCACCATGGAAAGGTCGTGGGCAATGAACAGATAGGTCAGATTGAACTTGGCCTGCAGGTCTTCCAGCAGGTTGACGATCTGCGCCTGAATGGAAACGTCCAGGGCCGAGATCGGCTCATCGCAGACGATGAACTGCGGATTGATGGCCAACGCGCGGGCGATGCCGATGCGCTGGCGCTGGCCGCCGGAAAACTCGTGCGGGTAGCGATTGATGAAATACGGGTTCAGGCCCACGATCTGCAGCAGTTCCTGGACGCGTTTGCGGCGGCTCTGCTTATCGCCCACGTTGTGTACATCCAGCGGTTCGCCTACGATGCTGCCGACGGTCATACGCGGATTCAACGAAGCGTAGGGATCCTGGAAGATCATCTGCATTTGGCGGCGCTGACGACGCAGGTCTTCCCCCTTGAGGGCCGTCAGTTCTTTGTCTTCGAAGAAAACATGGCCGGACGTGGGGCGATAGAGCTGCAAAATGGCGCGGCCAGTTGTGGACTTGCCACAGCCGCTCTCACCCACCAGGCCCAGGGTTTCTCCGCGCTTGATGTTGAAGTTCAACCCATCAACCGCCTTGATGGCGCCGACCTGTCGTTGAAAGATGATTCCCTGGGTAATAGGGAAGTGCATCTTCAAGCCATTCACGCGCAGGATGTAGTCGTCGGACTTTGCTGCACCATTCGTACTCATGACCGCGCTCCTCCCGTGGTGACGTCTACCCAACAGGCTGCCTTGTGTCCTGGCCCGACCGGCGCCAGCAGTGGGTTCTCTTCCGTGCATTTGCCGATTTTGTATTCGCAGCGTGCTGCAAAGGGGCAGCCCTTCGGCAGGGCAATCAGGTCGGGCGGAAAACCCTCGATGGACTTCAAGCGCACCGGCTTGTCTTCGTCCAGACGAGGTAGCGACCCCAGCAGCCCCAGGGTGTAGGGGTGACGCGGGTTCTGATACAGCTCGCGCACGGCGGCTTCTTCGACGATGAAACCGGCATACATCACGAGCACTCGTTCGGCCATGCCGGCCACTACGCCCAGGTCGTGGGTGATCCAAATGACCGCCATGCCGATCTTGTCTTTGAGACTCTGCACGAGGTCCACAATTTGGGCCTGAATCGTCACATCCAGGGCGGTGGTCGGCTCATCGGCAATGAGCAGCTGCGGGTTGCACGACAGACCCATGGCGATCATCACACGCTGGCGCATACCGCCCGAAAACTGATGTGGGTAATCGTCGAGTCGGTTGGCCGCGCCGGGAATGCCGACCAGTTCCAACAGTTCTACGCTGCGCTTGCGCGCCTGCTCCTTGTTCATGCCCAGGTGCAGAATGAGCGCTTCGCTAATCTGAAAGCCGATGGTGAGCACCGGGTTCAATGAAGTCATCGGATCCTGAAAGATCATGGCGATCCGATTGCCTCGAATTTGCCTCAGTTCATCCGACTCCAACTTCAGCAGGTCGCGACCATCGAAGATGACCTCACCAGCGACAACCTTTCCGGGCGGCGAGGGAATGAGCCGGGTCAAGGACATGACGCCGACGCTTTTGCCACAGCCGCTTTCGCCAACGATGGCCAGGGTTTCCCCTTCATTGAGTGTGTACGAGATACCATTGACTGCATTGACTGCGCCGTCCTTTGTGAAGAACTGAGTGCGCAGTCCACGAACATCAAGCAGGACTCCCATGGGCTCCTCCCTGGTTGGGCATGATCGAAGGATGAATGACGAGTGGATTAAAAATCATAAAAAATGCTTGCGGTTTTGTCCTTTCGGATCAGGTATCAAGACAGAAAAAACATACCTGGATCAATGACGCCAGCCTCGATCGTCTGGAGAAACATCTGGGGGTGACTGGGCAATCATCCCGGCGTTGAAAAACAAGGCCAGGAAACCGACACAACGCATACTGAAAGACGGTCGAGAGTTTAGCATATCGCATGGCACTTGTCAAAGTGTCTGCTGTAACGTGAATTATCCTTTACCGCTTCTTCACGACATCTTAATCTATCGGCTCCGACGCCAGGGGTAGTTCAACGCTCACCGTGGCGCCTTTGCCGGCCTCGCTGGTGAGCTGAAAACGGCCGCCGTGAATCTCGGCCAGGCGCTTGGCGATGATCAACCCCAAACCCACTCCCCGGCGCTCGAACGACTGCCGCTCGAACTGCATATAAGCGCCAATGTCGGCAACCTGCCGCGGCGTCATGCCGTAACCGCGATCTGCGATGGTCATTTGCAGCCAGTCTCCCTGCACCGCCAGGGTGAGATTGACAAGATCGCCGCGACGCGAATACTTGAACGCGTTGTCTAGCAACTCGCCGCACAGCTTGCGAAAATAGAAGTCGGACATGGCGATGACAGCATCCACGATGGCCATCCTCAAGTCATCGCGTCGGCCCAGCGCGAACGCTTTGCTCTCCGCGATCATGATCGCAATCTCGCCGGCGCCGGCCGTCTGTTCCTGGCGCAGGGCCAACACCTGGCCGCGATCGGCCGCCAGCAACTCCAGGCGAGCGTAGACCAGGTAGTTGTCCAGCAGGCGCTGCAGGCGATTGGTAGATTCGTAGATAGCGCGGCCCATATCCGCCAACTCGGTCAGCTCCAGGATGTTGCTGTGGGTGCTGATCAGTTCGGAAAAGCCGAGAATGCCGGTCAGCGCGGTGCGCAGTTCGTGCGGCAAGGCCAGGTTGATCGAGGCGCGCAGGTCATTGAGCTGGCGTTCGGCCTGCTGCAGCAGTTCCTGGCGGCGCTGTAGACGGGCGCTGATCGCCTGCAGCAGATCGAGCCGGCGGAAAGGCTTGGTGATATAGTCATCTGCGCCGAGCTCCATCCCCTGGCGCACATCCGCGCGCTCCACCTTGGCGGTCAGGAAGATCAAGGGAATGGTGGCAGTCTCGCGATCCTGACGCAGCGCCCGCAGCACCGCGTAGCCGTCCATTTCTGGCATCATGATGTCGCACAGGATCAGGTCGGGCAAGGCGCGCCGGGCCGCGTCCAGCCCCTCGCGGCCGTTTTCCGCGCCCGCGCTCTCGTAACCCCCTGAATCGAGAATCGTCAGGATGTTGGCGCGTACCGCGGCCTCATCTTCGATCACCAGAATTTTCGCCACGGCTCACACTCCCGACGCCGGCGGCTGCGGCAAGACCACGGTAAAGGTAGTGCCAACCCCGTCCTGGCTCACTGCCTCGATGGTTCCCGCGTGCAGATCAACCGCTTTCTTGACAATCGCCAGCCCCAACCCGGTGCCGGCCAGGTTGCCGACGTTGCGCCCTCGATGAAATGGTCCGAACAGGTGCTCCTGGTCCTCCGGTGGAATTCCGATGCCCTGATCGCTGACCGCAAAGACGATCTCCGTAGCGCCGAAAGCCACCCGTAGGTGTACCCGGCCGCCGGTCGGCGAGTATTTGAGCGCGTTGGAGAGCAGATTACCCAACGCCTGCTGTATCAGCTTCTCGTCCACCCAGGCGTGGCGGGGAACGCCTTCAATCTCCAGGATGATCTGATGGTTCGGTCGGGCATGCATGCGCGCCTCTTCGATCAGGTCATGGCACAATGACATGACGTCGCACCAGCGGGGCGCGGCTTCGAGCTTGCCCACATCGGCCCGTCCAAGCACAAGCACATCGTTGAGCATTTGGGTCATGTGCAGCACCGCGTTCTGAATCCGCCGCAGATGTTCGAGTTTCTTGTCATCGGACCATTCCGGCAGGTAAAACTCCAGCAGTTCGGCAGAGGACAGGATCGTACTCAGCGGCGTGCGGAATTCGTGCGAAGTCATCGAGACGAAGCGCGACTTCAGCTCGCTCAACTCTTTTTCCTGGGCCAGGGCGCGGCGCATCTCCTCCTCAGTCTGCTGACGCTCGGTGACATCCACCGCCAGGCCAATGGCGCCCACGATCTGGTTGTGTGCGTCGCGCAGAGGTTCGATGCGAACGTCGAAGGTGCGTTCGCCATGCAGACGCTCATAGCGAGAGGACTCACCCATCAGCGCGCAGCGGGCCGCGTCCAGGGCTGAACCGCGGGAATTGATGGACTGCGCCTCTTGTTCCAGGTACAGCAGCACATCACGCTCCGGGTTGGCGTCTGAGTCTGCCGCGCCGGAGATGCGCGGCAGGGCAGCGCCCATGGCCGAGGTGAAGTGCAATTCGGCATCGGTCGTCCAGAGTATGGCCGGCATCTGTTCGAGGATCAGGCGTAATTTGTGCTCGCTGGCGCGCTGAGCATCTTCTGCGCGGCGGCGTTCGGCCACTTCTGCCCGCAATTTCTCATTGATGCGCTGCAGTTCGGCTGTGCGGGCCGCCACCCGCTGTTCCAACTGTGCGGTGTACTGCTGCACCTGGTCGTGTAGCTGGGCATTGGCAATGGCCGTGGCGGCCTGATCGGCCAGGCCGCGCAGCAGCGCCATTTCATCGTCGTTGAGCGTGCGCGACCGGTTCAGCACGTTGATCACACCGATGAGTTTGCCTTCGCGCAGCATGGTGCTGCCTGCCAGGGTGCGGAAGTCATACCCAGCATAGAGCGCCGCATTGGCCAGGGCCGAGGTCGGGGTAATCCCGGTCACGATGTAATCGCCATGGCTGCGATTGACATAGCGATCATACGTGGTCCGCGGAATCGGAACGAAACGGGTACGGAATTCGGCCGGCAAACCGTAATCGGCCATCAGATGAAACACCTGCTGCGTCTCCGAATAGAGCGTGACAGAAGCGCCATCGGCATTCAGGGCATGGGTCGCCTCCTGGCACACCGCCTCCAGCACCGCATTCAGGTTGAGCTGTGCGTTGAGCCGCGCGGCCATGCGCACCAATGCCTCGGCGCGTGCCGCGCTGCGGTGCAACCGTTCCTGAGTCTCGACGCGTTCGGTGATGTCGCGCCCCACCGATTGGATTTCGATCAGGCGGCCTTCGTGATCGAAGATGGCGTGATCGGTCCAATGCTGCCAATGCGCGCCCGCGCCCGGCGCCAGCACCCGATGCTCATAGCTGATCAGCGGATTCGCCGGCGTCAGGCGCGCCATGTGGCGATCAACCTCCTGGTGCTCCTCCGGCGGGATCAAGGTCTTGAAACTGCGGCCCAGCAGCTCGGCCGGCGTCCGGCCGAAATAGCGGGCATAGGCCTGGTTGACAAAGGTCAGCGTGCAGTCGGGCAAGAAGCGACAGATCAGCTCGGTCTGATCTTCAACGATGGCCCGGTAGCGCGCCTCGCTCAGGCGCAGCGATTCCTGCGCGGCCATGGTTTCGGTGAAGGTGGAATCTGGCGAACTCGCGATGATCGTGGGCAGCAGATTGGTCTCGTCGTTCGACGCCTCTGTCAGCATAGGATCTACTGCGTCCCGCGCCGGCGTCTGTGTTGCCTGCGGGGCGTGTCGTTCGTGCGACATATTGTGGCCGTGTCTCCTCTCAAGTCGTTCCGGCGCCATCATTTTACCAGACCTGGCCGCAATCCGTAATTCTGCGCACTGACCAGCAACCACAGAGTCTGCGCGCTACATTACAAATTTGCCTAAATTCGAGAGATGAATATGATTGAGTTCGCACCGACAGAACAGAGCAACCGTGACAAACACACATCGCCCGCGCGATGCTTTCCTGCACCTGTTCTACTGATGTGATCTGCCCAACCTCAGGATATTCCAACACCCGCCCACAGTCATCTGTGGCATTCACAGTTGTTCGCCTGCCCCCGATCGCGAGCCGAATCAATTTCACGCCTGCCATCGGCGCGCTGAGACTGTTCGGCGCCTTTTCAGTTTGGTGATCTGAACTTCGTGATCTGAGAAAGGAGGCACTGCACATGCAAGTTTCGTCGTCCCTCAACCCGCCCGCGCCGGCCTCACCAGGGCTGGCCGAACGCCTGGCGCAGCGTGGAATCAGTCGGCGCCAGTTCCTCAAGTTCTGCGGCGCCATGGCTGGAGCGTTGGCGCTGCCGCCGCGCTTCGCCCCGCGCATCGCCGCCGCGCTGGCTGCTGCCCCCCGCGTGGCGGTCGTCTGGATGGAATTCCAGGACTGCGCCGGCAATACGGAATCTTTCCTGCGCGCCGGCGACCCCACTGTGGCCGAGATCGTCCTGGAGCTTCTATCGGTCAACTACCACGAGACCATTATGGCGCCGGCCGGCCGCATGGCCGAAAAATCACTCCTGGACACCATCGAACAGATGCCCGGACAGTACATCGCCGTGGTGGAAGGCGCCATCCCCCTAAAGGATGGCGGCGTCTACTGCACGGTGGCCGGCCAAACCGCCATGCATACCGTGCGTGAAGTGTGTGGTAAGGCCCTGGCAACCATCGCCGTCGGCGCCTGCGCCTGGGACGGCGGCTGGCCGGGCGCTGCGCCCAATCCCACCGGCGCGGTTGGCGTCAAAGAGGCGGCGCCGGGCGTCAAAAACCTGATCAACCTGCCCGGTTGCCCCATGAATGTGGCCAACCTGACCGCGGTCATCGTCCATTTCCTCACCTTCAACGAACTGCCCTTGACCGACAACATGGGGCGCCCCTACTTTGCCTATGGCGAGTTGATTCATAACAACTGCGAGCGCCGCGGCCACTTCGATTCCGGTCGTTTCACCGAAGAGTGGGGCGACGAAGGCCATCGCAAGGGCTGGTGCTTGTACAAGATGGGCTGCAAGGGGCCGGAGACCTACTCCAACTGTCCGGCCGTCGGCTGGAACAGCGGCGTAAGCTGGCCCATCGGCGCCGGTCACGGCTGCGTCGGCTGCATGTCGCCATACTTCTGGGACAAAATGTCGCCATTCTACGAGCGCCTGCCTGACGTCACCGGCTTCGGCATCGAAGCCACAGCCGACAAAGTGGGTCTGGGCGTCGTAGCCGGCGTCACCGGCGTCTTTGCGGCTCATGGCGTCCTCAGCGCGGTGCGCGGCCGCCGGCAGCCCATCGCCTCGCACGAGGAAGCGGCCCCCACCGAATCTGCCTGATTCGTCTTTCGACGCTTTGTTTGTCAGTATCGTGTTCGTTCAGATTTTCGATTCATCCAGGAGGTAATGAGATCATGCGCAAGTCAATGCTCCCCGTCGGCGCCTGGTGGGCGCTCGGCGCCGCGCTCATCAGCGGAGTGTCGGTCTACCTGAACAAATTCGCCGTCATGCAGATGAAAGACCCCTTTGTTTTCACCACGCTCAAGAATACCCTGGTCGCCCTGGGGCTGCTGGCCGTGGTGGGCCTCACCGCCCGCTGGAGCGAGATTCGCGGGCTAAACGGCCGCCAGCGCGCCGGGCTGCTGGCCCTCGGCCTGATCGGCGGCGGCGTTCCTTTCTTGCTCTTCTTCCAGGGCCTCGCCGCCGCTTCCGCGCCCAGCGCCGCCCTGATTCACAAGACCCTCGTGCTGTGGGTGGCCCTGATGGCGGTCCCGCTGCTCGGCGAAAGCCTGGGCTGGCTGCAAATCGCCGGGTTGGGCGCGCTCCTGCTCGGCCAACTGCTGCTCGGCTGGCCCAAAGCCTGGGCATGGGGCAGCGGCGAAATGCTGGTGCTCATCGCCACCCTGCTCTGGGCCGTCGAAACCATCGTCGCGCGCAAAGTCCTGCCGGCGGTCAGCGCCCAAACCGGCGCGCTCAGCCGCATGGGCGTTGGCGCCATCGTCATGTGGGGCTTCCTGATCTTCAGCGGCCGCGCTGGCGCCGCGCTGGCCCTCACCGGGTCGCAGTGGATGTGGGTCCTGGCGACGTCGGTCCTGCTGGCCGGCTATGTCTTGACTTGGTACCGCGCGCTGCAAAGCGCGCCGGTCACGGTGGTCACCAGTGTGCTGACCATCGGCGCGCTCCTGACCATTGCCCTGACCATCGTGCTGGAAGGCAAACCCACCACCAACCTGCAGGTGGCCGGCTCAGTGCTGCTCCTGATCGGCGCCCTGGCCTTCCTCTGGCAGCAGCGACGCAGACTGCCTCGTGCTGAGGCCGCCGCGTGACCGTGTCAGTGCTGGCGCCGCCCGCCTCTCTGCCCCAGACCAGCGCCGACATGGCCGGCCGGCTGGACGGCCCCCAGATCTTTGCGCGCTACTCGTTCATGCCCAATCAACTGGGCTACTGCGGCGCGGATGATCCGGGCGCGCTTTTCGACTATGCCATCGCCGGCGCGACCGACGCCGGGCTGCGCCTGCTGCTCAAGTCGTTCCAGGGCGCAGCGCCCTACATGAAGCTTATCGCCCAGGGCAACCTGATTGCCGATCCGTTCGATCGCCGCGTGGTCGAAGCTTACTGGATTGGCAACGACCTGCTCAACCAAGTGGAGGCGCGGGCGCTGCACGCATCCTTGCAGGAGCGTTTTGGCCAACGCATGAGTCAGAAGACGCTGAACCTGGTGTTGGGCAAAGCGCCGGCCGGCGCCCGGCCCCATCACAGCTTTCACGTGATCGAGGTTTGTCCGCGCAACGGCTGGCCGCAGGCGCTCAGCTACATGGACAACTGCCGCATTAGTTGGGGGCAGGTGCAGAGCGTGATGGGCGCGGAGCTGCAGGTGATTGCGCCGCCGCTCGTGCTGCAGAACGGGCAGCTTGCCCTGGCCGCGCCGGCGGCGCGCCAGGTGCTGCGCCAGATTGACGGCCGCGGCTTCACCGACCGGGTGCAGCCCAGCGACTGGATTTCGTTTCACTGGGGCTGGGCGTGCCAGGTCCTGACCGCCGGCCAGGTGCGCCAGCTCGAATACTGGACGCAGTATCACCTGCGCCTTGCCAACCAGACGTTGTAGTTTCCAAGCGAACCAGGAGTTTTCACACAAAGCAATCGGCTCGCATCTTGGTGTCTTGGTGTGAGTCATTCCGACTCTTACCCATCATGCAAAGCCACAAAGCAATCGGCTGACATCTTGGTGTCTTGGTGTGAGTCATTCCGACTCTTACCCATCATGCAAAGCCACAAAGCAATCGGCTGACATCTTGGTGTCTTGGTGTCTTTGTGTGAGTCATTCCGACTCTTACCCATCATTTTTTGCTGAGGAGGTTCATCCATGGCCAGGGTAGTAGTTGATCCTATCACCCGCATCGAGGGCCATCTGCGCATCGAAGTGCAGGTGGAAAATGGCCGCGTCACCGACGCCTGGAGCAGCAGCACCATGTTCCGCGGCATGGAGATCGTGCTGCGTGGTCGCGATCCCCGCGATGCCTGGGTCTTCGCCCAACGCATCTGCGGCGTTTGAACGACTGTTCATGCCATCTGCTCCGTGCGAGCAGTCGAAGACGCCCTGCAAATCCAGATTCCTGACAATGCCCGCATCCTGCGCAACATCATGGAAGGCGCGCTCTATGTCCAGGATCATGTCGTTCATTTCTACCACCTGCATGCCCTGGATTGGGTAGACATCGTCAGCGCGCTTTCGGCCAACCCGGCCGACAGCGCGGCCCTGGCCCAATCCATCTCCGACTGGCCCAAGTCGAGCGCCACCTACTTTGCGGGCGTCCAGAATCGCATCAAAGCCTTTGTGGAGTCCGGCCAGCTCGGCATTTTCGCCAACGGCTACTGGGGACATCCGGCCTACGCCCTGCCGCCGGCCGCCAACCTGATGGCGGTGGCGCACTACCTGGAGGCCCTGGACTGGCAGCGCGAGATCATCAAGATTCACGCGCTGCTCGGCGGCAAGAACCCGCATCCACAGAACTACCTTGTGGGCGGCATGTCCACCCCGCTCGATCCCAACAGCCAGAACGCCATCAACGCACACCGCCTGGCGCAGCTCAAGTCCTGGGCCGCGCTGGGCCTGGAGTTCGTGCAGAAGGTCTACATCCCCGATGTCCTGGCCGTCGCGCCCTTCTACAAGGAATGGGCCGGCCTGGGCAAGGGTCTGGGCAACTACATGGCCTACGGCGACTTTCCCGCCAACAACACCGGCGACCCCGGCGCACTCTGGCTGCCGCGCGGCTTCATCACCGGCCGCAACATCGGCGGCGCGCCGCAGCAGCTCGATCAAAAAATGGTCGGCGAGTATATCACCCACTCCTGGTACCAGTACAGCGACGGCAACGATAGCTCGAAGCACCCGTGGCAGGGCGAAACCCAACCGAACTACACCGGCCCGCAGCCGCCCTTCGAGTTTCTCGACACCGACGCCAAGTATTCCTGGCTCAAGGCCCCACGCCTCAACGACCAGCCCATGGAAGTTGGCCCGCTCTCCCGCATGTTGATGGCCTACACCTCCGGCCATCAGCGGGTGCAGGAGGTGGTCAACCTTGTGCTGACGACACTGGGCGTTGGCCCTGAAGCCCTCTTCTCCACCCTGGGCCGGGTGGCAGCCCGCGCAGTCGAGACCCTGGTGGTGGCCGAGGAACTGCCCTAGGGGATTGATGCGCTGGCCGCTAACATCGGCAAGGGCGATCTCTCTGCCCACAATGCCGAAAAGTGGCACCCCTCGTCCTGGCCGAAGGAAGCGACCGGCTGGGGCTTCACCGAGGCGCCGCGCGGCGCGTTGGGGCATTGGGTGCATATCAAGGATGGCAAGATCGCCAACTACCAGGCGGTGGTGCCCAGCACCTGGAACGGATCGCCGCGCGACGCGCGCGGTCAGCGCGGGGCCTGGGAAGAGGCCCTGCTGGACACGCCCGTAGCCGATCCTGAGAAACCGGTGGAGATTCTGCGCACCATTCATTCGTTCGATCCCTGCATGGCCTGCGCGGTGCATGTGCTGGACGGCCGCGGCCGCGAAGTGACGCGCGTCAAGGTGGCCTGAGCGCCGGGTGTCGTTCCTTGACCTGGGGTTCATCCAAAGGGATGAAGCAAAGGAATAAAACCAAGGGACGAAAGGGACGAAAGGAACGAAAGGGACGAATCAAAGGAGGCCGTATGCGTCGCCGTGTGTACATCTGGGAAGTGCCGGTGCGCCTGACCCATTGGGTCAATGTGGCGAGCATCGTCATCTTGTCGTTTACCGGCTATTACATCGCCAACCCCTACATCGCGGTCAGCCCGCGCGAGGCCTACAGCGCGAACTTCATGGGCCTGATGCGCATGATTCACTTCATCACCGCCTTCGCGTTCGTGGGCAGCGTCGCTCTGCGCACCTACTGGGCGTTCGTGGGCAATGAATGGTCGAGCTGGCGCGGGCTTTTTCCCTTCCTGACCAAAGAGGGGCGCAAGGCCATGGGCGATGCCATCCGCTACTACTTCTTCCTGCGTCGTGAGCCGCCCGAAGTGGCCGGTCACAACGCCCTGGCCGGCATGACCTACATGCTGATCGTCTTTCTCTACATCCTGGAGACGATCACCGGCCTGACCCTCTACGGCGTCATCCATTCCGCCAGCATCTGGCGCAACCTGAGCGATGTCATGCTGCTCTTCTTCAGCGTGCAGACCTTGCGCCTGCTGCACCACATGATCATGTGGCTGTTGATCGCCTTTGCCATTCACCACGTCTACAGCGCCTGGCTGGTGGACATGGAAGAGGGCAACGGCGTCATGTCCAGCATCTTCAGCGGCTTCAAGTTCATCCGCTCCGGCCAGAAACCAGACTGGATCGAGCGCAAGGCCGCCGCGGCGCCCCCGCCGGCCGCTGCCGCCGCGCCCCCCTCCTCCCCCCCAACGTTGGGGGAAGACACATTCCCCCAGGAGTGGGGGTTAGGGGGCCGAACCGCGCCGCAGGCCGAGGGGTCATGATCGTCGTTGATGATGATTTTGGTTCGATCGGGCCTACCCTGGTGCTCGGCCTGGGCAACATCCTCCTGGGGGACGAGGGCCTGGGCGTGCGCACCGTCGAGCGCTTGCAGCAGATGTACGATCTGCCGCCCGATGTTCAAGTGATTGACGGCGGCACCCTGGGCCTGAACCTGCTCCCCTACCTGGAGGGGGTCAACCTTGTGGTGGTGGTGGATGCCATTCACCTCGATCAGCCGCCGGGTGCGCTGATTCGCCTGCAAGGGGACGAGATCCCGATCGTGCTCGGACAGAAAATGTCGGTACACCAGGTGGGCTTGCAGGAACTGCTGGCGGTTGCCAGTCTGCAAGGCATTCTGCCGGCCGGCCTGGTGGTGTGGGGCATGGAGCCGGGCGAACTGACGCCCGGTCTCGACTTTTCTCCGGCCGTGGCCGCGGGCCTGGATGATCTCCTGGTCGCGGTCGTGAGGGAACTGCGCGGCTGTGGCTTGCCTGTTCGCCGGCGCCAGGTTGACGCAGGAGCGCCGGCGGCCGCGTCGGCGATTGAAATCGCGCCTGATAGGCGCGCCGCCGGGCGTCCACCTGCGTGGACGCAAGACCGGTCGGCGCAGGCCGACCTCGCGGCGGAACGCCCCTTCGCCCCGAATTCATTCGGCGGC
>JAYRVL010000706.1:0-8577 GCA_041918575.1 Anaerolineae bacterium
ACGGCCGATTACGTCATCAAGGAGATCACCAACCGCGACCGCCAGCATGAGACGCCGACCGAGGCCCCGGATCGCCTGGCGTCCATCATCAAGCAGACATTTCGGCGGCGCGGCAAGATCATCGTGCCCGCGTTTGCCGTTGGACGCACGCAGGAGCTGGTTTACGCAATCTACGCGCTGATCGAAGAGGCCGATATCCCTAACCTGCCGGTGTACATTGACAGCCCGCTGGCGACGAACATTACGGAGGTCTTCCGCCTGCACCCGGAGTGCTACGACGCGGAGACGCGGCAGCTGCTCGATCAGGCTGAGGAACGCGGCGGCCCCTTTGGCTTCCGCAACCTGCACTACGTGCGGGACGTCAAGGACTCCAAGGCGCTCAACTTCCTGCGCGAATCGGCCATCATCATCAGCGCGTCGGGCATGGCCGAAACGGGCCGCATCCTGCACCATCTGCGCAACAATGTCGGCGATCCCAACAGCACCATTCTCTTTGTGGGCTTTCAGGCTGAGAACACCCTCGGCCGACGCCTGTTGGACGGCGTTTCACCCGTGCGCATTTTTGGCGAGGCCCACACGGTGCGCGCCACGATCGAGCGCATTGAGGGCTACAGCGCGCACGGCGACCGCAATGATCTGCTGGAGTGGGTGGGGCGCATGGATCGGTCGCGACTGCGCCAGGTGTTCCTCGTGCATGGCGAGCCGGAGTCTGCCCACGCCCTGGCCGACGCCATTCGTCAACTGGGCATCGCTAATGTCGCCGTGCCGGCTCTGCACGAAGGCTTCGAGTTGGCATGATATGCCTGGGTGGGTTGACCGGACGACGACGGCGCACGGAAGCACGGAAGGGCGTCGCGCTGGGGGGCCCGCCGAATGAATTCGGCGTCTGATATGAAAAACCTGCTGAAGCAGGTTGCGGTTGGGGGATGTCGCGCTGGGGGGCGCGAAACCGGCGCTGGCTGCTCTGCGTTACACCAGCGGGCGTATGCCTGCTTTTCCCCTGGTATACCTGATTGACTTGATCGAATTATGACAAATCGCACGCAACGAATCATGCTTTGGCGCCAGAAAAAGCGCCGCCATGACCGCCGGCGCCCACGCCCCTGGCGCTGGCTGTTTCAGTTCAGCCTGAGCGGGCTGGCGATCTTTTTCCTGATCTTCGGCGGAGGCGCCCTGACTGCCACCGCGGCCGCGGCTGGCGTCTACGTCTACTTTGCGCAGAACTTGCCGGACGCGGCCGCTATCGAAACCGAGCAGGAAGATTTCGCCACGGTCAAGATTTTCGACCGCACGGGCCAGCACCTGCTGTACGAGTCCATTGATCCGCGGCCATTTCGGGGCGACCGCACCTATCTGCCGCTCAACGAGATGTCTCCCTGGCTGGTGAAGGCCACCGTTGCCCTGGAGGATCGCAGCTTTTATGAAAACCCGGGCATCAATCTGCGCGGCCTGACGCGCGCGTTCGTGTCCAACCTGCAGGGCAATGGCGTGCAGGGCGCCAGTTCCATTACCCAGCAGCTGGTGAAGAACGTGCTCATCTCGCCCGAAGAGCGGGTGGTGCGCAGCTACACGCGCAAGATCAAAGAAGCCATCATGGCGATCGAGGTGACACGGCGCTACTCCAAAGATCAGATCCTGGAGTGGTATCTCAACTACAACTTCTACGGCAATGCGGCCTACGGCGTCGAAGCCGCGGCGCGCATCTATTTCGACAAATCCGCGGCCGATGTCACCCTGGCCGAGGCTGCCATGCTCAGCGCCCTGCCGCAGTATCCCGGCCTGAACCCTATTCAGGCCCCGGAGGACGCCTATCGCCGCCAGCGCAAGGTGATGGATGCCCTGGCCGAGGCCGGCTACATCAGCGCAGCCGAGGCCGAGGAGGCCAAGGCGTATGTGGACACCAAGCCGTTGGCGGTGCGCCAGCGCGCGGCCGAGCGCTTCGAATATCTCGACGCGCCGCATTTCTCGCTCTACGTACTGGATGAACTGCGCCGCGCGTACAACACAGCCGATGATCCTTACTTCATCTGGCGCAACGGCCTGCAAGTCTACACCACGCTCGATTTGGATCTACAAAAGAAGGCCGAAGAGGTGGCGCGCGCCCAGGTGGCCAAGGTGCGCGAGAAGAACAACGTGCAT
Organism: Anaerolineae bacterium; assembly: GCA_041918575.1. GTDB lineage: Bacteria > Chloroflexota > Anaerolineae > SSC4 > Amarolineaceae > Amarolinea. The sequence continues at coordinate 2,140 of JAYRVL010000706.1, forward strand.
AACGCCAGCGTTGTGGCCCTGCGCCCGACCACCGGCGAGATCATGGCGATGGTGGGCAGCCTGGATTACAACGATGAAGAGATTGATGGCGAGGTCAACGTGGCGATCTCCAACCGCCAGCCCGGTTCGTCGTTCAAGCTCTACACTTATCTGACCGCGCTGCAGCAGGGCTACACTCCTGCCAGCATGATTATGGACGTGCGCACCGTTTTCCCTGATGCTGAGGCCCCGTATGTGCCCGAGAACTATGACCGCAAATATCACGGCCCGCAGTTCCTGCGCGATGCCCTGGCGCGCTCGTACAACATCCCGGCCGTCTGGATGTTGAGCAAGGTTGGGGTCAAGAATGTGATCAACACCGCGCACAAAATGGGCATCAGCACGTTGCGCGACGACTATTACGGCCTGGCGTTGACCCTGGGCGGCGGCGAGGTCAAGCTGCTCGATATGGTCTATGCATTCAGCCTGCTGGCCAACGGCGGCGTCATGGCCGGAGAAACGGCGCCCACCGAGCGCCGCACCGAGGGTTTTCGCACGATTGATCCTGTATCCATCCTGCAGGTGCGCGACAAGCACGGCCTGATTATTTACGAGTACAAAGAGCCGAAGCTGGAGCAAGTGGTTTCGCCGCAAGTTGCGTATGTGATGTCCAACATCCTTTCTGACACCACGGCCCGCTGGGCGGCCTTTGGACGGCCCAACGATCTGGAGATTCCCGGCCATACCGTGGCCGCCAAGACCGGCACCACGAACAACTGGCGCGACAATTGGACCGTGGGCTATACCCCGCAGTTGGCCGTCGGCGTGTGGGTGGGCAATACCGATAACGAGCCGATGGACAAGATCAGCGGGTTGACCGGCGCCGCGCCCATCTGGAACCAGGTGATGAAGGTTGGCCTGACCAACTTGCCCGATGTGCCTTTTGCCCAGCCGCCGGGCATCGTCAAGATGACCGTTTGCTATCCCTCTGGTTTGCTGCCGACGGCTGAATGCCAACAGAAACGCACCGAGATTTTCATCGAGGGCAGTGAGCCAAAGACCTATGACACGGTCTGGCGCGCGTTCGAGGTCAACCGTGAGACGGGCAAACTGTCCACACCCTATACGCCGCCAGAGTTGGTCGAGCGCCGCATCTATCAGATTCTGCCGCCGGAAGCGGCCGACTGGGTGGTGGAGAACGCCATCCCGCAACCGCCCTCGGAGTATGACACGGCCTATGGGCAAGGGCCGGTCAATGACGAGGTGGCGATCATTACGCCCGGCACTTACAGCTACGTCAAGGGGTTGACGCCCATCACCGGCAACGCGCGGGCGGGCGATTTCCGCAACTATCGCGTGGAATTTGGCGAGGGGCTGAATCCTGGCGCCTGGACGCAGATCGGCCCGGAGCATGGCGACCAGAAACAGAACGACACCCTGGAGTTCTGGGACACCGCCGGGCTTGATGGTTTGTACACGGTGCGCTTGAGTGTCACTGAGGGCAGCGGCAACGTGCGCACGGCCGCCACCCAGGTTACGGTGGACAACACCGCGCCGCAGGCCGAGATCGAACACCCGTTTGCCAACAAGCTCTATGTCATGGAAGACGACGAATGGGTCAGCATCACCGCGAACGCGCGCGATAACTGGTCTATGGATCGAGTGGACTTCTACTTGGATCAGCAGAAGATCGGCTCCAGCACCGTAGCGCCGTTCAATGTCAAATGGACGATCAAGATGCTCGATCTGAAGCCGGTCCCCGGTTCACCGCCGGTCATGGGCACAGAGGTCATCACCAACACCGACGGCACGACGATGACGCAGGAGATCGTCGTCAGTGAAGTGGTGGTTGACCCGCAGGGGCGCATCATTCAGCGCTTCCACAGCGGCATGACCGCCATCCTGGCTGGAGACAAATACACGGAGACCCATCAGATCATCATCGAGGCGTTCGATTCGGCTGGCAACAGCACCAAGACCGAACCGATCACCATCCTGGTGACGCACAAGGAGAAGAAGAAGACGACGGCCGCGCCGCTGTCCTGGCTGCTGCCGACCCGCTTGGGCGCCGCCCCTGAAGCAGGCGCGCCCCGGCGCCAAATTGACGGCGCTCTCATCTTGGCGGATAATAGGCGATTCAGGGGCATCATGTGAAACGAATACTCATCACCAATGACGATGGTGTGCAGTCACCGGGGCTGCTGGCGCTGAAACAGGCGCTGGCGCCCCTGGCCGAGATCATTGTGTTCGCGCCAGACCGCAATTGGAGCGCGGCCGGTCATACCAAAACCATGCACAAACCACTGCGCGTCGGCCAGGTGACGCTGGCCGATGGCTCGGCCGCGTTCACCACCAACGGCGCGCCCTCCGACTGCGTCAGCCTGGCGCTGTTGGGGCTGATTCCGCAGGCGCCCGACCTGGTCGTCTCTGGCATCAACCAGGGCGCCAATGTCGGCCATGATGTCACCTATTCGGGTACCGTGGCCGGCGCGATGGAAGGGGTGGTGGCCGGCCTGCCGGCGATTGCGGTGTCGGTGGAATGGAGCGCGGCCATGGATTATGAGCCGGCCGCCGCGGCTGCGGCGCAACTGGTGCGCCATGTTTTTGCGCACGGGCTTCCCCGCAACAGTTTTCTGAACATCAATGCGCCCGCGCTGCCGCGTGATGCGATTCGCGGCCTGCGGCGCACCCGCCTGGGACAGCGCGTCTATCACGATCGGCTCATCGAGCGCCACGATCCGCGCGGGCGACCGTACTACTGGATCGGCGGCGACCCGCCGGGCGGTGTTCCAGACGAGGCCGGCCAGACCGATGTGGGCGCGTTGGCTTTAGGTTTCATTTCGGTGACGCCGCTGACGCTGGACATGACCGATCAGGCCCTGTTGGGCGCGCTGGAAGCATGGGGCTTGTAAGGCCCTTGCCCCGTGCGGACGACCTGAATGATTCGATGACAAGCATGTGGGGAGGATCGAATGACGAAGTACGCATTTTTTGAGGGCGCCGTGACGCCGATAGAGCAGGCGAAAGTCAGCGTCATGACGCACGCTCTGCACTATGGCACGGCCTGTTTTGGCGGGATTCGCGGCTACTGGAACGCGCAGCACGAAAATCTGTACATCTTTCGCCTGCGTGACCATTTCGAGCGCTTCTTGATGTCAACACGACTGCTGCTGATGAAGCTGCCTTACAGCGTGGACGATCTGGTCGCCATCACGCTCGACCTGGCGCGGCGTGAGGATTTGCACCAGGACATTTACATCCGGCCCCTGGCATACAAGGCGGAGAAGATCATTGGGGTGCGGCTGCACGATCTGCGCGACGAGCTGACAATTTACGCCCAGCCCTTTGGCCGCTACATCGAGTCCGAAGAAGGGGCGCGTGTCTGCACCTCCTCCTGGCGCCGCGTGGACGATACCTCGATCCCGGCCCGCGGCAAGCTGTCTGGCGCGTATGTCAATTCGGCCTTCATCAAGAGCGAAGCGCAACTGAACGGCTTCGACGAGGCCATTGTCCTCAACCCGGACGGTCATGTCTCGGAAGGCAGCGCAGAGAATCTGTTCATCGTGCGCAAGCAGACGCTGATTACCCCGCCGGTCAACGACAACATCCTGGAAGGCATCACCCGGCGCACGTTGATGGACCTCGCCACGACTGAGCTGGGCCTGACGGTGGTGGAACGGAGCATTGATCGCACCGAACTGTACGTGGCCGACGAGGCTTTCTTCTGCGGCACGGGCGTGCAGGTGGCGGCGATTGCGTCGGTGGATCGGCGACCGGTCGGCAGCGGCAAGATGGGACCCATCACCAACCAATTGCGCGATCTCTATTTCGATGTGGTGCGCGGCAATGTGCCGCACTATCGCGACTGGTGTACCCCGGTCTATTGAGGCGTCATGAGTTTCAAGTCTGGCCCGACGCCAGAGGCATGGCGCGGCGCGCTGGCGTGCGTCGGGGTCATCCTGGGCGCCGTTTTCCTCCTGCGCTGGCTGGTCAGTCTGCCCATCTCTGGCTGGGTATTTGCCCTGGGACTGCTCGTCCTGACCTGCCTGCCTCTGCTGCTCTACCTGGGTTATCGCACCTGGAGCACCCTGTCGCTGGAATACTGGGTGGACCGCGACGCGGTCACCATCGCCTGGGGGCCGCTGCGCGAGGTGATTCCGTTGGGCGAGATCAAGCACATTCAGCGGGGCGGTTTCGAGGGAGTGCGCGGGCGTTGGTGGGAATGGCCCAACCCCTTCCTGACGCGCGGGGATGTCGAAGGCGTGGGTCACATTGTCAGCCTGGCCACGCGCCCGGCGCCGGAGCAGGTGGTGATTTTTACAGAACAATACGATCGCGAACGCACCTCCACGGTGGGCTATGCCCTATCGCCCAGCGCACCGGCGGCCCTCATCGAGGCCATCCAGGCGCGCTACGTCTTAGGCCCCAATCGCCTGCGCCGCCTCGGCCGCAAGGTGCCTGCCATCTGGCAGTGGGACATCTGGCGCGACCGCCTCGGCCTGGGCATGGTAGGGGTGGCCCTCCTGCTCAACCTGGCGCTTTTTGGCTTTCTCTGCATCCGTTTCCCCAGTTTGCCCGCCATGCTGCCCTTACACTACGACGCCGCCGGTCAACCCGATCGTCTTGGCGCACCGGCCGCGTTGTTCGTGCTCCCCGTGATTGGCCTTGCCGCTCTGACCCTGAACGGGATCTGGGGTGGCTTTCTCTATGCTCGCCAGCGTCCTGGCGCCTACTTGCTGTGGGCCGGGGCGCTCTTGGTTCAATTCCTTGCCGGTTTTGCCCTGCTCAACCTGGTGGGCTAAGGCGCAGCCGGCGCCTGGTTCGTTTCTTTCTTCGGGAAATGTAGATGCAACCCGCTATGACGCAATCAAGGACTGATTTTGCCGCCCCACCCGCGGCGACGGACGGCAGGGCGGCCCCGCTGCTCACCATCGTGATCCCCGCGTACAACGAAGAGTCTCGCCTGCCGGGCACGCTCGCCAAGATTGACGCCTTCCTGCGCCAACAGCCCTATCAGGCCGAGGTGATCGTGGTGGAAAACGGCAGTCGCGATGACACTAGCGGCATTGTCGAGCGTTTTTGCGCCGATCACGCCTATGTGCGCCTGCTCCACTCGGCCAAGGGCAAGGGAGCGGCGGTGCGGACCGGTATGTTGGCCGCGGCGGGCGACTACGCGCTCATCTGCGACGCGGACCTGGCCATGCCGATTGCGGAAACGGCCAAGTTGCTGGCCGCGGTGCAGAATGGCTTCGACGTGGCGATTGCCTCACGCGAAGGCGAAGGCGCGGTGCGTTTCGACGAACCCTACTATCGCCATTTGATGGGACGGGTCTTCAACACGTTGGTGCGCATCCTCGCCATTCCGAGTTTGCAGGACACCCAGTGCGGATTCAAGCTGTTTCGCCGCGGCGTCGCGCGCGATGTCTTTGCACGTCAAACGATGGGCGGTTGGGCCTTCGATGTAGAAGTGCTGGCGATTGCCATCCGCCGCGGGTACAAGGTGGTTGAGGTGCCCATTCATTGGTATTTCATGACCAACAGCAAAATCAGCCCTGTGCGCGACACGATCTCGATGGTGCGCGAGGTGATCAAAGTGCGCCAGAATGTGCATCGCGGCCTGTATGACAAGTGATGGTGAATGATGGCTGTGATTGAGGTCAACAACCTGACGAAGGTCTACCGGATCAACCAGAAGGACCCCGGCGTGGCCGGCGCGGTCAAGGCGCTGTTTCGACCGACCTACCAGGACAAGGTGGCGGTGGATCACATCAGTTTCCAGGTGGCGCCGGGCGAGGTGGTCGGCTATATCGGCGTCAACGGCGCGGGCAAATCCACCACCATCAAGATGCTGACCGGCATCCTGGCCGCGACCGGCGGCTCGGTGCAGGTGCTGGGACGCGATCCGCATCGCCAGCGTGTGGACAACGCGCGCGAGATCGGCGTCGTCTTTGGCCAACGCAGCCAGATCTGGTGGGACCTGGCGTTGATCGAGTCGCTCAATCTGATCGGCCAGATCTACGAGGTCAAGCCTGCCCGTTTCCAGGAGCGCCTGGCGCAGTTTTCTGACATCCTGGAGTTGAAACCGCTGCTCCAGGTTCCCATTCGCAACATGTCCCTGGGGCAAAAGATGCGCGCGGAGCTGGCCGCGACGCTGATCCACGATCCCCGCATCGTCTACCTCGACGAGCCGACCATTGGCCTGGATCTGATCGTCAAGGAGCGCATCCGGGAGTTCATCCGCCAGGAAAATCGCGACAACGGCGCGACCGTCATCCTGACCACGCACGACCTGGGCGATATCGAGGAGTTATGCCAGCGCGTCATCATCATTGACAATGGCAAGCTGATCTACGATGGCCCGCTGAGCACCATTCGCGACCGTTTCGGCCGCTTCCGGGTCATCACCTTCGAGATGGCCGCGGAAGTGATTGGCCTGACCATTCCGCCGGACGCCGAGAC
>JAYRVL010000707.1:0-1875 GCA_041918575.1 Anaerolineae bacterium
ATCGGCGGCGGCATCGCCGCCGTCACCGCGCTGCGCAGCCGCCGCGCCTTCGGCCTCACCCTGGCGGCCGCCGGGCTGTTCGGCCTGCTCCTGCTGGCCCGCGGCGGGTTCAGCGGCGGCGCGGTCGGCGACCGTCTGGCCCAGGTCAGTGAATACCTGGGCGGATTCGATGTCGCCGCGGTGGAAGTGACCGATGACAACTTCGCGGTCGTCGAGCGGGTGGCGCATTGGGTCGCTGCGCAGCGCATGATTGCGCAGGCGCCCTGGCAAGGCGTCGGCGTGGGCAACTACGCGGCGGCCTATGCGCAGGTGGCGCTGCCGCGCTGGCAAGACCCGCTCGGCCATGCGCACAACATCTACCTCAACACCTGGGCCGAAACCGGGCTGCCCGGCCTGCTCGCCTACCTGCTGCTCTGGCTGCTGGCGGCCTGGCAGGCCATGCGCCGGGCGCACGATCCTCAGACCAGCGCGTTGGGCCGCGCCGTGGCGCTGGGGGTTCTCGGCGCCATCGTCCATCTCTCCATCCACAACCTGTTCGACAACCTGCTCGTGCAGCGGCTCTATTTGCACATGGCCCTGCTGCTGGCCCTGCTGGCCCTGCCGCCCGCGGCATGGCGCGACCCCGTCACGCAGCGAAAACCCCAAACGTAACCGCATTTTCCACCGCTGAGCCTGTTTTCGACACCCCAATGGGTAGTAGGTCGTCAGACACTTGCCACAAGCCGTCGCGTAGTAGGAATTGCTGCACGCGCGCGCGGTCTGTTTGACAAGCCATCGAGAAGCCCTATACTAGCGCCTGCGTTCTTGCGGAAGCCTGCCTTGGGAAAACAAGCAGGTTTCTGTCAGGCCAATTTCTCCGATGATCTCGATCGAGGGGTGTGCATGGTTCCTGATTCTCTTGTCACGCGTGTCAACCGCAAGGAAATGGGACGCTTTCTCAAGTTTGCCGTCGTCGGCGCGATTGGCGCGGTTGTTGATTTCGGCGTGCTCAATTTCTTGGTGCTTGTGGTCGGCCTGGCTCCCTTGCAGGCCAATCCGTTCAGCTTCAGTGCAGCCGTCATCAGCAATTTTACCTGGAATCGGCTGTGGACCTATCCCGAAAGCCGTAAATTCAGGAAGCGCACCCAACTGCCCAAGTTCGCCCTGGTCAACCTGGTCGGCCTCGGCATCAACCAACTGGTGCTGGGCGTCACCCTGCACCTGGTTGAGCCGTTCATCCCCCACCCCTGGGATTACAACCTCGCCAAAGCCTTCGCCATCGGCGTGGTGCTCTTTTGGAACTTCGGAGTCAACCGACTGTGGACCTACCGCGACATCTGAACCGCAGCGAGAGTCGAAACGATGCGCATTGCGCTTGATTACACCCCGGCCCTCCAACAGGGCGCGGGCATTGGTCGCTACACCCAGGGGTTGGTTGCCGGGCTGGCTGCCCTGACGCCGCGGCCTGACATCACCCTGCTGCTGGCGGCCGACGCGGCCGCGCCGGCGGTTGATGATGCAGCGCCCGGCCTGCCGTTTGCTCAACGACGGCTCCCTCTGACGTCCCGGCAGCAGGCCATTCTCTGGCACCGGCTGCACGCGCCGCTGCCGCTCGAATGGCTGGCCGGCCGCTTCGATCTGTTCCATGCGCCTGACTTCGTGCTGCCTCCCCTGCGCCACGCGCGGGGCATCATCACCATCCATGATCTGTCGTTCCTGCGCGTGCCTGAATGCGCCGACAGCCGACTGGCGCTCTACCTCACCCGCGCGGCGCCGCACGCGCTGCGCCGCGCCGCGCGCATCCTGGCCGACTCGCACAGCACGCAGCGTGACCTGAGCGAACTGCTGGCGGTGGACCCGGCGCGTCGCGTGGCCTATGGGCGCTACTGGGGCGCC
>JAYRVL010000708.1:0-4226 GCA_041918575.1 Anaerolineae bacterium
AGGTGGTGGAGAAACCGGCCGAGTGGCTGCAGGAGGCCCTGGATGCCGAGGCAGCCGGCGCCGCGCCGAAGGCCGACTGACCGCCTGAGCAATCACCCATGCACAAGGAAAGCGGAGCATCTTTCGATGCTCCGCTTTCGCGTTCAAGGGGGGTCAATTTGCCAAATCTCCCACAGATGCTAGACTTGCGGGCATTCGATACCAATTTCTGTCTGTGGAAAGGACTACCCATGACTCGAAATACCCCACGCCTGCTGATCTCCCTGACGCTCGTTCTGATGATTGCGCTGACCGGCGCCGCGGCGGTTCAATCGAACGCGCTGTTCCTGCCTGCGAGCCGCCTGGCCGCGGCGCAGGGTGACGTCCCGCACACGATTGATCTCCTGGGCCAAATCGGCGGGCCAAGCTACGCGGTGGACGTGGTTGGCGCTTATGCCTACATCGGCGTGGGACCGCGGCTGCTCGTGCTCGACATCAGCAATCCGGCCAACCCCACCATCGTGGGGCAGAGCGCGGTACTGCCCGACATCGTGCGCGGGGTGCAGGTGGTCAACGGCCTGGCCTACGTGGCCAATGACTACTACGGCGGTCTGCAAATCATCTCCGTCAGCAATCCGGCCGCGCCGACGATCGTCGGTTCGTACAATACGCCCGGCGCGGCCTATGGCGTCGCGGTGGCCGGTTCCACGGTCTACGTGGCCGATGGCAGCACAGCCAAAGCGCTGCGCATCATCGAGGTGAGTAATCCCGGCCAGCCCATTCTGCGCAGCAGTCTCACCCTCAGCGGCGACCCGCGCCATCTCGTTGTAGCCGGCGACCTGGTCTATGTGGCGGCCGGCTACAGCGGCGGTCTGCAAATCATTGATGTGTCCAACCCGCTCTCGCCCACGCTGCGCAGCGTGCTCGACACGCCCGGCGCGGCGGTCAAGGTGCGCCTGGCCGGCGGCCTGGCCTATGTGGCCGACGGCGAGCGCGGGGTGCAGATCGTCAACGTGGGTAACCCGGCCGCGCCGGCTATCCTGGGCAGCTATGACACCTACGGCGCGGCCACCGCGGTCAGCGTGGTGGGAACCCAGGCCTACATTGCGACGGGCCTACCCAACGGCGGCCTGGAGATCGCCAACGTCGCTAATCCGGCCGCGGCCGCGCGTCTCGGCGTCTTCTACGGCGCCAGCGCGGTCAATGACCTGGCGCTGATCGGCTCGACGGCCTTCCTGGCGAACCAGGACGGCGGCCTGACCAGCGTCAGCGTGGCGAGCGCGGTCAATCCCACGGCGCTGGGCACATGGCGCGCACCCGGCGCGGCCGCGCGCGTGGCGGTGTCTGGAAATCGCGCCTACGTGGCCGCCAACAACGGCGGCCTGCACATCGTTGACATCAGCAATCCGGCTACGCCTGTGCGTCTGGGCGGCCTGGACACCACCGGCGCCGCGCTGGGCGTGGCGGTCAGCGGCAGCCTGGTGTACGTGGCCGACGGCTACGCGGGCTTGCAGATCATCGACGCGGGCAACCCGGCCAGCCCGCACCTGCTCGGCTCGTACGATTCGATCGGCTACGCCAGCAATGTGCAGGTGGTGGGCAACCTGGCCTACCTGGCCGACGGCTACAACGACGGGCTGCTCATCATAAATGTGAGCAACCCAGCCAGTCCAACGCTCGTAGGCAGCTTCAACACACCGGGCTACGCGGTAGATGTGGCCGTCGCCGGCAGCCTGGCCTTCGTGGCCGAAGGCAGCACAGGCGTTCTGCAGATCATTGACGTGAGCAATCCGATTCTGCCCGCGCTGCGCAGTCAGTTGAGCGGCTTTTTCAACGCGTACGCAGTGGCCGTCGAAGGCGGCATGGCCTATGTGGCCGAGGGCGGCAATCTGCGCATCGTGGATGTGAGCAACCCGGACAGCCCGGCCTTGCGAGGCGCTTACAACACACCGACATGGGCCGTCGGCGTCACGCTGAGCAACAACCTGGCCCATGTGGCGGACGGTCGCGCGGGCGGCGTCCAGATCATCAATGTCAGCTCGCCCGGCGCGCCGCAGTATCACGATGGCCTTGCCATCCAGGCCGGTTATGCCACCGGCGTGGCGGTGGTGGGCAACCTGGTTTACCTGGCAGATCAAGAGGGCGGCCTGTATGTGCTGCAGCGCACCGACCCGCCGACGCCGACGCCGACGAATACACCAACGATTACGCCGACCGCCACCCGCACGCCCACGCGCACGGTCACGCCCACACGCACGGTCACGCCGACGGCTACCAACACGCCCACCGCGACGGCTACGTTCACCAGCACACCGACGGCAACCGTCACGCCGACGGCCACGGAGACGCCGACCGGCACGCCAACCGCGACGGTCACGCCCACCAGTACGCCATCTGTGCGGCTGCGCTATTTCCCCTATCTACCGTGGCGCGGGCGTTAGTCACGAGCGATTGAAATCGCGCCTGATGGACGCCCCCGGGCAATAGGATTTGTACACGGATCAACACGGATTCACACGGATCGTTTTCATATCTGTGTTCATCGGTGTCAATCCGTGTACCAGTAATCGGCGCCGACATGGCGGCGGCACGCCCTTGCGCCCCGAAGTCATTCGGCGGCGGTGACGCTGTGACCTGAAAGGCCGTCCAAAGCATATAATGCACCCCAAGCTTCCCCGCCAGAATCATGACATGAAGGAGAATCAATCGTATGACAGTTCGTAGTGCACAGGCAACCTGGAACGGAACATTGAAGGAAGGCAACGGCACGATGAAGGTAGGCAGCGGCTTTTTCGAAGGGCCGTTCACCTTTGCTTCACGCTTCGAGGAAGGTAAGGGTACTAACCCTGAGGAACTGATCGGCGCGGCCCATGCGGGCTGCTATTCGATGTTCCTGTCGGCGCTGCTGACCAATGCCGGCTTCAAGCCCACCAGCATTCACACCACGGCCACAGTGCACCTGGGGGCCGGTCCGACAATCACGAAGATCGAGCTGAACACCGAGGCCGATGTCCCCGGCCTGGACGAGGCCACCTTTGCGGAAAAAGCCGCCGCGGCCAAGCAGGGCTGCCCGGTGTCGAAGGCCCTGGCCAGCGTAGAGATCGAACTGACGGCCCGCTTACTGGCGTAACCTGGTCCGTTTACAGCGGGTAGGACCCTGACCAGGACGAGCCGGGGCTTACACAGAGACACCACGGCGCCAAGATGCTCACTCAGTCCTTTGTGGCTTTGTGGCTCTGCTTGGCAACGGGCCGACACTCGGGCGGGTAAAGGCCAAGATGCTCACTCAGTCCTTTGTGGCTTTGTGGCTTTGTGTGAGAATTCATCGAAAGAGCCGGGTCGGCAGAAGTTTTTCCTGCTGACCCGGCTCATTTTTCAGACAAATTATGGCTGCATCCGGCGGCGGCTATGCCTGCTTGATGATCTCCGCTTCGATGTTGATGTTGATGTTGTCGCTGACGAGCCAACCGCCTGTCTCCAGCGCCGCGTTCCAGGTCAGGCCCCACTCCTTGCGGCTGATCTTGGTGGTGGCCGTGAAGCCGGCGCTGGTGGCGCCCCAGGGGCTTTTGGCGACGCCGTTGAAGTCCACATCCAGGGTGACCGGCCGCGTCACTTCACGGATGGTCAGGTCGCCGATGATGCGGCCGCGATCCGCGCTCAGCACTTCCATCTTGGCGCCCTTGAAGGTCAGCTTCGGAAAATTCGCCACATCCAGGAAATCGGGCGACTTGAGGTGCCCGTCGCGCTGCGTATCATGGGTGTTGATGCTGGAAGCATCAATCTGCACGTCCAGGGCGGAATTCACCGGGTTTTGCTCGTCGAACTCGACGACGCCGGTCACGTTTTCGAAGGCGCCATGCACGTTCGAGATCATCATGTGCCGCGCGGAAAAAACGACACGCGTGTGTGAAGGGTCAATAGTCCAGGCCATAGTTCCAAGCTCCTTGTTGTCAGCCATGTTATTTAACATTGATTTACTCATGATTGAATAATTTAATGTTAAACTATCCTGATAAAAAAAGGCGTGATTTTGATTACATTCTGGGAATAATCTACGACATCGCCCCATCCTCGGCGCGGGAGGGCGTCTCCTCATGCGTCGAGGCGGCATCGTGGCGGCCGAGTTTGCGGCAGAGCGCGCCCAGGGTGCGCTGTTCGTCTGGGGTCAGGCTGCTCATTTCCGCGCAGATGGCCGCGGCGTGGAGTGGAAAAATGCGGCCAATGACTGCTTCGCCGGCCGGGGTGAG
>JAYRVL010000709.1:0-1573 GCA_041918575.1 Anaerolineae bacterium
CGCCTTGGACAGGACATCCCGCTCATAAACATGGACCGGGATCTGCTCGGCCGCGACACGCACCGTGGCGCCTTGAAACGGCCGTGCCGCGTCGATAAACCACCTCATCTCGGCGAGTTGTTGCTCTTGGGAAAGGGTGCTCTGCTGGAACTCCTGACGCAGCCATTTCCGTGCCGCAACCAGGTCAGCCAATGCGGCTGGAGCCGGTAGCAGCATGGCAGCCAGGACCATGCTGTGGATACATTTCATCTGCGCCCTCCAATAGATTCGTCAGTAGGCCGACGGCGCGGTTGTCGCTGCTGAACCGCGTAGCTCGGCGCAGGTAGTGAAATAGAAGCAGGCACCTTTGTCCGGCTCGGCTTCGGCCCAGATCCTGCCACCGTGCCGATGGATGATGCGCTGGACAGTTGCCAGGCCAACGCCGGTTCCTGGAAACTCTTCAGCCGTATGCAGCCGCTGAAATACGCCAAACAACCTTGACAGATGAGCGGGATTAAACCCGGCGCCGTTGTCCCGCACAAAGTAAACCTGGTTGCCCTGAACGCTGAAGGTGCCGATCTCAACGACTGGCTGCGTGGCCTTGCCGGTGTACTTCCAGGCATTATCCAGCAGGTTCTGCATGACGATGCGCATCAAGGCGACATCGGCACACATGTTCATCCCTGGTTGCACCGTCACCTGAACCTTTCGCCCTGGATGAGCAATCATCTGCTCCTCGACCATGCCACTGACCAGCGCGCTGAAGTCGAACGACTCGACCCGACACTCCGCACGGCCTACCTTGGCCAGAGCCAGCAGCGAATCCGTCAGATTGGCCATGTTTTTCACACCCCGCCGGATACGAGCCAGATAATCCTGACCCGCCTCGTCCAAGCGATCGGCGTAGTCTTCTGCCAGAATCTGGCTGAAGCCGTCAATGGAGCGCAATGGCGCCTTCAGGTCGTGTGATACCGAATAGCTGAACGACTCCAGCTCACGATTGGCGGCTGCCAGAGCATTAGTACGATTTGCGACCAGCTCCTCAAGATGCCCCTGATAATGCGCCAGAGCGGCCTCGGCCTCTTTACGATCGGTTTCATCCTGAATCAATACGATGTAATACTGCGGCACACCACGCGGATTACGGTGAAGCGACGCCGTGACGCGAACCCAGATCGTGGCGCCATCGGGGCACTGCAGTTGCATGTCCTTCTCGAACATGTCCAGCGTGCCGTCATCCAGCTGGATGCGCGCCCGTTCTACCACCGGCAAGTCTTCGGGCTGGAACAAGCGCATGAACGGCTGCCCGAGCAGATGAGGCTCATCGCACCCCAGAATATGCGCGAGCCTGGAGTTGACTCGTGACCAACCATAATCAGTCAGCCTGACATGGCCGATGCCGATCGCGGCCTGCTCAAACAAGGCACGATACTCGCTTTCGTTAGCGCTGAGTTCCTGCATTTTCTGCTGGATCGATTCGGCCATCTGATTAAATTGCCGGGACAGTTGGGCGATTTCATCGTCGCCGCTAACCGGAACCGGTTGATCGTACCGGCCGGCGGCAATGGCCTGGCTACCTGCGATCAGGCGGCTC
>JAYRVL010000710.1:0-10623 GCA_041918575.1 Anaerolineae bacterium
ATGCCGCCGCCGTTCAGACTGCTGTGATTGTTCTCGATCAGGTTGTCCCGAATCAGCGGCCGCGAACCGGACGTCACCCCGATGCCCGCGCCGTACTCCCCGCTGTGATTCGAACGGATGATATTGCCCGTGATGAGCGGCGTCGAAAGCAGCTCCACGTAAATGCCGCCGCCGTCCTTCGACTCGTTGTTCTCGATCACATTCTGGCTGATGATCGGATTGGAAAGATTATAGACTTTGATCGCGCCGCTGTTGCCGGCCGTTACGCTCGCGCGGTTGTTGATGAACGTATTGCGCGACACCTCGCCGCCCGAACTGTACTGCACGATCAACGCCCCCGCATCCGTCGCGGCCCGGTTCGCATCAAAAACATTCTGGCTGACAGCCACCTGCGCGCTCTGATTCGCCACCATGCCGCCGCCAAAGCGCGTCGCCACATTGCCGCGAAACGTGTTGCCCGTCACGCTGACATTGGCCGCCTGCACCACCAGCCCGCCGCCGTCCATGCTCTGATTGCCCTCGAACAAATTGTTGGCAATCGGCGAGGTCGCCGCGGAGAAGATTTTCACCGCACCGGCAATGGCATTTGACGCCTGCGTGCGGTTGTTGCGAAACACATTGTTGCGCAGCGCGGTGCTCGCCCCATCCTGCGCCACCACCGCGCCGCCATGACCGGCCACCGCCACATTGTTCTCGAACGTGCTGAACTGCACTTCGCCGCTGCTGCCCTGCGCAAAGACCGCGCCGCCCCCATGCTGCGTGGCCTGGTTGGCGCTGAACAGCGTGTCGCTGATCACCGCCGTCGCATTAGCCGCGTACACCCCGCCGCCGTTCTGCGCCTGGTTGCTGAGCAGATCGCTGCTCGTGACTGTCCCAAACGTCAGGATATCCAGGAACACCGCCCCGCCCGTCGTCCCCGCCACATTGTTGCGCACAATGCTGTTGGTGATCACCAAGCGTCCCCCGCCCAACACCGCAATGCCGCCGCCGGTCGTGCTGGCCTGGTTGTTCTCGATGATCAAGTCTTCCAACGTGGGCGCCGCCGACTGAATCAAGATGCCGGCGCCCACCAACGCGCGGCCATTGCGCAGGGTCAACCGCCGCACCGCCGTGCTGTTCCCAATGCTGCCCAGGGTCGCGCGGATCACGCTGTTGCGCTGACCCGCATCAATGATGGTCGTCGCGGCATCCGCGCCCTCGACCACCACCCCCGCCCGCAGTTGCAAATTCTCGCTGTACACCCCCGCGCTGACCGCCACCGTGTCGCCGGCCGCCGCATTGTTGATGGCATCCTGCACCCGCGTGTACATGCAACCCGACGGACAGACCGTCAGCGTTGCGCCCGGCGCCGCAGCCTGCACAGCCGCCGGCCATAGGAGCAGCAGCCCGCACAGGACCCGCAGCGCCTGGCGCCTGCTGCTCACCAATCTCGACAACCACATAAACCACCTCATCCGACTGAAAAAGAAAAAAAGTAGCTATTCAGGTACCCTCCACCGACTACAGCCGCCGAATGAATTCGGGCCGCAAGGGCGTTCCGCAAAAGAAATGTAATTGTTCAAGCGTCCTGCGCCGACCGGCATCGCGTCCGCGCAGGTGAACGCCCGGCCGTCAGGCCCATCAGGCGCTGATGCGCCATTCAGGCGCGATTTCAATCGCTCGCCGGCAACGGGCGTGCGCAGGGAGCCGCAATCAGCGTCCGGTTGGGGCAATGGGCAACCAGGCGCGCGGCTGACCCGTGAAGAGCGGGTAATGGGCGCCGAGGTCCACCGGGCCTGTGTCGGGTGCGCTATCGGTGCGGGTCGTCAGATCGCCCAGCCCGCGCGCAATTGCCGATTCGGCTCCTGCATCCACCAGGGGACTGGTACTGCTCTGGCCCGCCGCAACCTGGCTCAGGTAAGCATTCCCGAACGGCCCGCGCACCAACATCGGATCGAGCGCCAGGTCGGTTGCGCCGGCGATCAGCCCGCGATAGTTTCCGCTGCTGTTGGCCCACAGATCATTGCGCCGCAGACTGGCCTGACTGCCGGCCGCCGCGGTGATGCCGGCCTCGTTGAACGTCAGGATCGTCTCGGTCACCGTTACCACCGCGGCCGCGCCCAAACTCAGACCGATCCCCGCGTTGTTGGTGATCGTTTGGCCGCCGATGTCCACACGGCCGCTGTTGACCTGGATCGCGCTGCGATCCGGCGCAGTCGCCTGGCCGAACGTACTCTCGCGCACCCGGTTGTTGACCATCTGCACCACCGCGTTGGCCTGAATCAGCGCCCCGCTGCCGTAGACCAGCGCCTGGTTGAAGGCCAGGTCTGCGCCTTCCAGCACCGCATGGCCCCCATCGAACAGCAGGCCGCCGCCGCTGCCATTGGCCCGATTGCGCCAGAAAACATCCCCCCGGCTTTGCAGCGATGAAGCGCCGGTCATGAACAGGCCGCCCCCCTGCGTTGCTTGATTGGCAACCCACAGGTTTTGATGGCTGACCAACTCGCTGCCGTCTTGCAGCACCGCGCCGCCGCCCAGGACGGCGGCCCGATTGCCCCGGATCAGGTTATCGTTGGCCAACAGCGCGCCGCCGCTGAGCAGCAGCCCGCCGCCGTGCCCGCCCGGCTGACCGCCGGCCGCCGCGCCCTGCGCCTGGTTGGCCGTCAGCTCGTTGCCGATCAGCGCGCCGGTCGAGTTCAGAAAGACCAGGCCGCCGCCCGAACCCACGGCCGTGTTCTGGGCGATCGTGTTGGCCTCCAGCGTGACCCCTGAACTCTCGGTGATGAACAGGCCGCCGCCGTTCAGGTCGCTCTGGTTGAACGTAATCTCATTGTCGGTCAGGGTGGGCGAAGCCTGGCGAACGCTCACGCCGCCGCCGTAAGTTGCGCTATGGTTCTCGCGCAGGATGTTGGCGCTCACCACCGGCGCCGACAGGCTCTCGATGTAAATGCCGCCGCCATCCTTCGCCTCGTTGCGCTCGATCACGTTCTGCTCAATCAGCGGCGACGAGGCGCTGTACACCTTGATCGCGCCGCCGGTACCGTTGACCAGGCTGGCGCGGTTGTCTTCGAAGCGGTTACCGATGATTTCACCGTCCGACGAGTATTGAATCAACAGCGCGCCGCCGTCTACACCGGCGCTGTTATGGCTGAAGGTGTTATTCTGCGCCAGAAGATGGGTGCTGTCGGTGGCAACCAGCGCGCCGCCAAACTGTGCAGCCGTGTTCGCGTCGAAGGTGTTGTTCAACACCTCCACCTGCGCGCCCTGCAAATGCACTGCGCCGCCGTTCGCGGCCTGGTTGGCCTCGAAACGGTTGGCATCCAGCGTTACCGTCGTGGCGCCCGTGGCGTAAATTTTGACCGCGCCGCCGATGGAGTTGGCGGCTGCGGCCTGATTGCCGCGGAAGATGTTGCGGCGCAGCGCCGCATTCGATTGATCCTGAATGATGATCGCGCCGCCGTGACCTGCGACGGCCACATTACCGGCCACTGTGCTGTCCTCTATCTGTCCCGTGCTCTGCTGGCTGAACAGCACCGCGCCGGCCGACTGGGCCGACTGGTTGTCTGTCATCGCCACGCCTGTCATTTGCAGGAAGCTGCGCTGACCCGCAAACGCGGCGCCGCCGGCCGTCGTCGCGCGGTTGTTGGTCAACGCGCCGCCGCTGACAACCGCGCGCGCGGCCGCGCCAGAAAGTCCCAGGCCGCCGCCGTTCGCGGCGCGGTTGTTGGCCAGCGTCACCCCTTGCAGAGTTGGCCCGCCGCTGTTGATCACCGCCACGCCGCCCCCGATTGCGATCGCCTGGCAGTTTTCGATCACCAGGTTGCGCAAGGTAGGACTGGCGCCCTGCGCCAACAGCCCGCCGCCGTTCACCGCGCGGCCGTTGCGCAGCGTCATCTCAGTCAGCGCCACATCCGGCCCAATGACAGCGCTCAGACCGCGCACCACGCTGTTGCGTTGGCCGCCGTCAATGATCGTCACGCCCGGCCCGGCGCCTTGCAGCGACACCCCGGCCGCCAGCACGATATTTTCCTGGTAAACGCCCGCGCCGATCATCACCACGTCGCCGGCCGCGGCATGGGCGATGCCTTCCTGGATCGCGGTGAACATACAGCCGCTGGGGCAAACCGTAATCGCCTGGTACGCACGGCTGCATCCCGGTAAGGACGCAGTCAACAAGCTCAGAACAAGGCTGGCAATCCATACGCGGCGCTGCAGACCGGACATCAGCATGAATCGAAGGGGGGCGTGGAACGGCAATGCACTCATGAGTGTTTCCTTGCGATCAATCATCACGGCCCTCATTATAAGGAGCCTGTTGACGAGTCGCAGTGAGCCGTGATACACATCACAACACGGCCATCAACAACAAAAAACGACCCCTGGAGACCCGTATCTCCAGGAGTCGCTTATATCAAAACAGTGTCCCCACCCCGTTGGTCACGCCTCCGGTGTGACAACGTCGTCGGCGACAGTTTGTGCTTTACTGCGCCAGGTGCATGAAAGGCAGCCACAGCCGCGGCGCGCCGTTGAATGGCGGGTAATGCACCCCGAGGTCCACCATGCCCGCGTCCCCAACCCCGTCCGTGCGGGTCGTTGTATCGCTCAAACCGAGCGACGCCGCGGTCACGGCGCCGGCATTCACCAGCAGACTGGTGCGAGACTGACCCGCCGCGGTCTGGCTTAGGTAGAAATCGCCAAACGGCCCGCTCACGTACAGCGGGTCCACCTTCAGGTCTGTCGGCCCGCGGTTGATGCCGCCATAGTCCACCGTGTTTTCCCACAGGTTGTTGCGATCGAGATCAACCTGGTTGTTGGCATTGGCGCTGATGCCCACGCGGTTCCCCACGATCACATTGCCGGTCACCTCAACCGCGTTCACGTTGAACAGGCGAATGCCCTCGCCTGGGCCAGTTCCGCCATTGTCGGCAATCGTGTTGTTGACCAGCCTGGGATTGGCCGCGGAGACCATCACCCCGGCGCCTTGATTGCCCGCGCTGTTGCCGCGAATCTCGTTGTTGTCAATGTTGGGCGCAGAGCTGTCCTGCACCAGCAGCGCGCCGCCATAACCGCCGGCCAGGTTGTTCAGGAACTGGTTGTCATGCACCGCGGGGCTGCTCTGGTTGAACGTCAGCGCGCCGCCGCCGCCGCTGGCGCTGTTGGCGATCATCTGATTGCCGCTTACCTCGCCCTGGGTGTTGAACAGCAGCAGCGCGCCGCCCGCGCCGTTCAGCGCCTGGTTGCGCGCCACCTGGTTGCCGGTGAACACCAGGTTCGTGCTGTCGGTCACAGAGACGCCGCCGCCCGCGTTCGCGTTGTTGAAGCCGATTACATTGTCAATCACCGCCGGTCGGGAACCGCCCTGAATGAGCAGCCCGCCGCCGTACTGGCCCCCGGCATTCCAGCGAATCACGTTGTTCGTCAGCGCCGGATGGCTGCCGGTCACGGCCATGCCGCCGCCGCCCTGGCTGGCCTGATTGTGTTCCACCTGGTTCGCGTTCAGCGTCGCCTGGGAGACGCCCGTCATGAACACCCCGCCGCCGGTCGCGGCCCGGTTCTGGCTAATCGTGTTGTCGCGTACGGCCGCCTGACTGTTGGCCTGCATCACCAATCCCCCGCCGAGCTGCGCCGCGGTGTTGTTCTCGATGGCATTGTGACTCACCTGGGGATTGCTGGCATTCAGCAGCACCCCGCCGCCGTTGACCGCCGCCTGATTCTGCTGCACCTGGTTGCCCGTCAAGACGCCGCCAGAAGAAAGAAAAACCACTCCGCCGCCGGAACCGCTCGCGCTGTTGCCATTGATCGTGTTTTGTTCGATCACCGGCTGCGATTCATTGACGAAGACGCCGCCCGCGTTGCTGGCCGCGCTGTTGGCGCTGATGGTGTTGCCTCTCATCGTGGGCGATGAACCGGAATTGATGACCACCCCGCCGCCGTAGCGCAGCGCCCGATTGTAGCGCAGCGTGTTCCCGCTGACCACCGGCGCCGAAAACAGCTCGACATACAGGCCGCCGCCGTCGAACGCTTCATTATATTCCAACGTGTTCTGGCTCACCGTGGGCGAAGAACTGTTGTAAATCTTCAGACCGCCCGCAATACCGGCGGTGAGGCTGGCGCGATTGGAGCGAAACACATTGTTGCTGATCGCGCCGGTCGAGCTGTTTTGCACGATCAGCCCGCCGCCGTCCACCCCCGCGGTGTTGCCCTCGAAGCGGTTGTCCGTAATCGTGACGCTGCTGCTCTCGTTCGCCACCATACCGCCGCCAAACTGCGAAGCGGTGTTGTTCCGCAGCGTGCTGTTGGTCAATTGGAGGGTGGCCGCCTGCACCAGCACCGCGCCGGCGTCGGTCGCCTGATTGTTCTCGAACAGACTCTGCTCGATCGTTACGTTGGCATTGGAATAGACCTTCACCGCGCCGCCGATGCCGGCCGCAGCCCGGTTGTCGCGGAACACGCACCCGCTCACCGACACGGCGGCCGCATCCTGCATGAGCAGCGCGCCGCCATGACCGCTCGTGGCCCGGTTCCCCGTGAAGGTCGAGCCGGCGATCGAGCCGCTGCTGCGCTGCACGTAGGCCACCGCGCCGCCGTGACTCGAAGCCACATTGTTGGTAAACTCAACCCCGCTGATCGGCACGTTGGTGTTTACAATGTACACCGCGCCGCCGTCGCGCGCCTGGTTCCCAACAAAACGGCCGCCTACAATGCTGCCGCTGGAGAGGATGTCGAACATCATGCCCCCGGCCGCGCCCGCGCTCACGTTGTTTTCCACCGCGGTGTTGACCAGGCTGAACGCGCCGCGCAGCCCGGCCAGCGCGCCGCCCGCACTGACGCTGGCGTTGTTCGCGCTGATCTGGCTGTTCACCACGGTGAGCTGCGAATTGAGGCCCGCGACGGCCACCCCGCCCCCGCGCACCGCCCGATTGTTGCGCACCGTCACGTTGGTCAGCGTGACGCCGGCGCCGTCCAGCGCCGCCACGCCGCCGCCCTGGTCCTGCCAGGCTTCGTTGTTCTCGATCACCAGGTTCTTGAAAGCCGGCGACCCCTGGCGCACCTGGATGCCGCCGCCGCTCGTGGCGCGGCCGTTGCGCAGCGTCATGTTGCTCAAAATCGTGCTCGCGCCGATGTCCGCAGCCAGCGCCCGCACCACGCTCTGCACAGCGCCGCCGTCCACGATCGTCGCGTCGCTGCCCGCGCCCTGAATGGACACGCCGGCGCGCAGCACGATATTTTCCTGGTAGATTCCTGGGCACACCGAAATGACATCGCCGCTGCTGGCGTCATTGATGGCCGCCTGGATCGTCGTGTAATCGCCGCCGGTGGCGCACACCGCAATCTGGCCGTCCTGCGCCCAGGCCAGCGAAAAAGCGCCGAAAATCAACAGACCGGCCAGCGCCAGCAGCCGCGCCGGCGATGGCTGGATGAGGCCACGGTGACCTGATCGGGTCAGAGCAGAAGAAGGGCCTTGCGTCCGGGTTGTTTGGATGGTCATACGATACTTCCTTTGGTAGACGCCCGCTAGCGTTGTGTAATTTTGATAACTTTCGATCAGAACGAACCGAACTTACAATGCCTTGCTGCTGTGGCGTCGCCACTCAGATTGTGCAGTTGCACACGGTTCAAGTCAATATGACTTTGGTAGCATCGGGAATCCAGGCGGAGTGGGCCTATTATGCCAGGGGAGCGCCCAAGGCGCAAGTCAGAAGCGATACAGAAGCGATACAGATACGATACAAACTCCGCGGCCCCTGTCGCGGTCACCGGTTTGACACTGCGCCAGCGACTGCGGTACAATTTCGCCGGGGAGGAATTGCAGCTATGAGCCCAGTCCGAATGGCGAAATTGGAGTTTGCAACGCGCATCGTGCTCGATTTCAACAAGGCCTTCAACCGCCAGGATGTTGCAGCGATGATGCAGCTCATGAGTGACGATTGTGTGTTCGAGAACACCTATCCGGCTCCCGACGGCACGGTCTATGCGGGCAAGGAAACCGTGACGCGCTTCTGGCAGGACTTCTTCCGCGCTTCGCCCCGCGCCCACATCGAGATCGAAGATATCTTCGGTCTTGGCGAACGCTGCGTCATGCGCTGGAAATACAGTTGGGTGGACGCAGAGGGGCAAAAAGGGCACGTGCGCGGCGTTGATCTCTTCCGAGTGACCAACGACCTGATCCGCGAGAAACTGTCCTACGTCAAAGGGTAGGTCCAATCCCGCTGCCCGCTGCAAATTTACCGAGTCTGGCGCGAATCTGGTACAATAATGCGCCCTGACTTTTCACGACAACCCATGTGACATCGCGCGCGTTGTCGCGCGCCGCTTGTTTTTCTTTCGCAGCCATCATTTTCTTACAGGAGCGACCATATGAGCGAATCGGATGTCGAGAACCCCGCGGTCACAACGAGCGAGTTCTATTATCCATCTGCTGCGGTGATCGAACGCGCCCGGCTGAAGGACTGGGATGCGCTGGCACGCTACGCCGCGGAGAATCCACAAGGCTTCTGGGCCGACGAAGCGTCAGAGTTGGAGTGGTATCATCCCTGGGAACAAGTGTTGGATGAAAGCACCGCGCCGTTCTTCCGCTGGTTTGTCGGCGCCAAATGCAATATCGTCCACAACGCGCTCGACCGTCACCAGTCCACGGAACGCCGCAACAAGCTGGCCCTGATCTGGGTGGGCGAAAACGGCAGCGTGCGCACCTACTCCTACTTTGCCCTCAACCGCGAGGTTTGCCAGTTCGCCAACGTGCTCAAAGCCATGGGCGTGAAGAAGGGCGATCGGGTGACGATCTACATGCCGCGCATCCCCGAAATCTCCATTGCCATGCTGGCCTGCGCCAAAATCGGCGCGATTCATTCCGTGGTGTACGGCGGCTTCAGCGTGGATGCCCTGCAGGGACGCATCGAGGATTCCGAATCGAAGGTCGCCATCACAGCAGACGGCGGCTGGATGAACGGCAAGATCGTCGAGCTGAAGAAGACGATGGATGAGGCGGTCAAACGCTGCCCCACGATCGAAACGGTGCTCGTCGTGCAGCGCACCGGTCACCAGGTCAACATGGAAACAGGTCGCGACTACTGGTACCATGACCTGATGAAGCTGCCGATCGCCAGCTCCAAATGCGCCACCGAAGTGATGGACGCCGAAGACCCGCTTTACATGCTTTACACCTCCGGCACCACCGGCAAACCAAAGGCCATTTTACACGTGCATGGCGGCTACATGGTAGGCATCTATTCCACCCTCAAGTATGTCTTCGACCTGCGCGATGACGACCGCTGGTGGTGCGCGGCCGATCCTGGCTGGGTCACCGGACATTCGTATATCGTCTACGCGCCGCTCATCATGGGCGCGACCTCGTTCATGTACGAAGGCGCGCCGACCTACCCCTATCCCAATCGCTGGTGGTCGCTCATCGAAAAATACGGGATCAACGTGCTCTACACCGCGCCCACCGCGATCCGTGGCCTGATGCGCTTTGGCGAGTCATGGCCTCGCCGGCACGATCTCTCCTCGCTGCGCCTGCTCGGCTCGGTTGGCGAACCGATCAACCCGGAGGCCTGGCGCTGGTATCACCGGGTCATCGGCGCGGAGCGCTGCCCCATCATGGACACCTGGTGGCAAACGGAGACCGGTATGTTCATGATTACCCCTACGCCGGTCGTGCCCCTCAAGCCGGGCAGCGGAACCCGACCCTTCTTTGGACAGGAGGCCGAAATCCTGGACGAGGCAGGCAACCCGACGCCTGATGAAGAAGAAGGCTACCTGGTGCTCAAGCGGCCCTGGCCCGCGATGATGAGTACGATCTACAAAGACCCCGATCGTTATGTGCGCCAGTACTGGTCGAAGTATCCGGGCAAATACCTGGCCGGCGACTCTGCGCGGCGCGACAAGGACGGTTATTTTTGGATCATCGGCCGCGTGGACGATGTCATCAAGGTCTCCGGCTATCGCCTGGGCACGGCTGAAATCGAAAGCGCGCTGGTATCGCATCCGGCCGTGGCCGAAGCTGCCGCCATCGGCCTGGCGCATGAGATCAAGGGCCAGGCCATTCATGCCTTCTGCATTCTGCGCCAGGGCTACCAGGCCTCCCCGGCGCTGGCCGATGACCTGCGCGCGCATGTCGGCCAACACCTCGGCCCCATCGCCAAGCCCGAAGCCGTCAACTTCGTGGATCAACTGCCCAAGACGCGCTCCGGCAAGATCATGCGCCGCGTTCTCAAAGCCCGCGCCCAGGGCCTGCCTGAAGGCGACATCAGCACATTGGAAGAATGACCGGGTCACGCCGGAGGCGATGACCTACGCGACGAGACCGGCCAATAAGGCCGTGGCCGCGGCGGCGCCATCGGCTCCCTGATACCCGCCGCCGATTGCCCCCTGACGGTCAATGACCACAAAGGCGGGCTGCTTGTTGACGGCCTTGAGACCAAAGGCCTTGAGCAGCTCGCCTTTCCAATCTGGCAGGATGATGACGTACGCGGCCGGCTCCTCGCCCTCGACCAATCGGCTGACCGATTTCTGGTACGACTCCTGCAGCATCTTCTCCGCCATGCCTTTCATGATGATCGGCACGCCCGCCAAATCTACCACCGTGGCAATCGTTACCTGGCCCGCGCTCGGATACTGCTCGCGAATGGCCTTGATGATGCC
>JAYRVL010000711.1:0-5238 GCA_041918575.1 Anaerolineae bacterium
CTGGTCCGCTGCTGCTCTTCGTCGGCCGCCTGCGCTACTACAAGGGCGTGCAATTCCTGCTCGATGCCCTGCCCCAGGTCCCCGCCGCGCGGCTGCTCATCATCGGCACCGGCCCCATGGCTGAGCCGTGGCAGGCCCAGACCCTCGGCCTGCGCCTGGCCGACCGCGTCCACTTCCTGGGCGACATCAGCGACGCCGACCTGCCCGCATACTACGCCGCGGCCGATCTCTTTGTGCTGCCGGCCTGCGCGCGCAGCGAAGCCTTCGGCGTTGTGCAGCTCGAAGCGCTCGCCAGCGGCCTTCCCATCCTCAGCACCGAAGTCGGCACCGGCACCTCGTATGTCAACCAGGATGGCGTGACCGGCCGCGTCGTCGCGGCCAGCGACAGTCAGGCCCTGGCCGCGGCCCTGCGTGCATTGCTGGCCGATCCCGCTCGCCTGCAGGCCATGAGCGCAGCCGCCCGGCAGCGCGCCGCGGCCGAATTCAGCCTGCCCGTCATGGTCGCCCGCATCGAAACCCTCTATCGGGAATTGCTGGCTACTTGATCTTTTGGACTATGTCGGGTAAGATACACCCCTGGTTCAGGCCGTCGAGGCGCCAGGCCCGTTCGGGCTGCGTTGGCAAGGCGCCCAATTCAACGCCACACCACAGGAATTTTCATGTCGTCGAAAATCAGCCGCTTGTGCGAAGCGATCATCGAGGCCGGCTGGCTCGCTGCCCTCATCATCGTACCGGTCTTCTTCAACGTTTATTCCAGCCGCGTCTTCGAGCCTGACAAGATCAGCCTGCTGCGCTCCATCGCCCTGGTCATGGTCGCCGCCTGGCTCATCAAGCTCGTGGATGGCGGCGGCGCGTCCGCGCCCCTGCCGGCCTCTGCCACGCAGACCCCGGCCGGCCCTCTGTGGCGCCGGGTGCGTGAGACGCCGCTCATCATCCCCACCCTGCTGCTCGTCAGCGCCTACCTCATCAGCACCGCCCTGTCGGTGGCCCCGCGCATCAGCTTTTGGGGCAGCTATCAGCGCATGCAGGGCGCCTACTCGACCTTCTCGTACATCGTCATCTTCTTCCTCACGCTGACCCACCTGCGCTCGCGCGTCCAGCTCAACCGCCTGCTGCACGCCATCGTCATCGCCTCGCTGCCCATTGCCCTCTACGGCATCCTGCAGCACTACGACCTGGACCCCCTGCCCTGGGGCGGCGATGTCAAACTGCGCGTGGCCGGCAACATGGGTAACGCCATCTTCATCGCGGCCTACCTCATCATGGCGTTCTTCATCACCCTGGAGCGCGGCCTGCGTTCGGCCAGCCGCCTCCTGGCCGAACAGGGTGGGGAGATTGCCGATGCGCTGCTCGTCGGTTCGTATGTCTTCGTGCTGGTCGTGCAAAGCGTCGCCATCATCTTCTCGCAAAGCCGCGGGCCCTTGCTGGGCTGGTTTGCCGGCCTTTACATCTTCGTCCTCCTGGGCTTGATTGCCCTGCGCGGCCGCAGCAGCGAGGGCCGGCCAGGCGCCGGCTTCTTCCGCTGGGCCTGGCTCGGCTGGATCGGCCTGGCCATCGCCGGCGTCGCCTTCCTGGTGATCTTCAACCTGCCCAACTCCCCGCTGGCCGCCCTGCGCAGCGTTCCCTACGTCGGCCGCCTGGGTCAGGTCTTCGAAACCGACGAAGGCACCGGCAAGGTGCGCGTCCTGATTTGGGAAGGCGCCAGCCAGATGATCCTGCCCCACGCGGCCGTCACCTACCCCGACGGCGCGCCCGACCCGCTCAACGCCCTGCGCCCCATCTTCGGTTACGGCCCGGAGGCGATGTGGGTGGCCTACAACCCCTTCTACCCGCCCGACCTGGCGCACTACGAGGCGCGCAACGCCTCGCCCGACCGCTCGCACAACGAAACCTTCGACGCGCTCATCATCACCGGCGCCTGGGGCTTCATCGCCTACGTCGTCCTTTTCGGCAGCATTTTTTATTGGACCCTGCGCTGGCTCGGCTGGGTGCGCAATCGTCAGGATGCCATCCTCTTCCTGGCTTTGACCCTGCTCGGCGGCCTGGGCGGCGTCCTCATCCCCGGGCTGGCCCTGGGCGATCTGCGCTTCCTAGGGGTCGGCATTCCGGCCGGCCTCATTCTCGGCTTCATCGTTTACCTGACCATCAGCGCGTTCCGCAGCGACTTCACCTTGCAGATGACCGGCAGCCGCGCGCTGCTCCTGCTCGCCATTCTGTCGGCCATTGCCGCGCATTTCGTCGAAATCCACTTTGGCATCGCCATTGCGGCCACGCGCACCTACTTCTGGACGCTCACCGCGGTCTTGCTCGTCACCGGCCTCGGCTGGCTCGACCTGTCGGACGAGGAGCCGGCGGAAGCTGCGCCCGCCGTCGCCGGCCTGACGCTCAACGCGCCGCGCCCGGTCGCGCCGACCGCGCCGGCCACGCCGGCCGGCCGCAAGCGGCGCAGCGGCGCCTCGGCGGGTCGCGAACAGGCGCCGGCCCGATCCATCACCCCGAACCGCGCCGCCGCGGCCGTCACCTGGACTGACCATCTGCTGCCTTACGCCTTCCTGGCCGCCATCGTCTTTGTCGCCCTCATTTGGAACTACATGGCAAACCAGGGACGGGACACCAACGCCTTTGGCGTCATCTGGAACGCCCTGGTCATCAAGAACCGCGGCGGCCAGCCCACCACCAGCCTGGGCATCCTGTGGCTGCACCTCTTCACCTGGCTCGTCGCCGCCATCATCGCCCTGGGCGACGTCGCCGCCAATCAGCGCAAAGCGCCGACCGGCGCCTGGTGGCTGCGCGGCCTGGGCATCTACAGCGCCGTGGTCTGGGGCTTGTGGCTGATCTTCAGCCTGGTTCACGGCGCGCGCGTGGCCAGCGGCGCGGTCTTGCAGAGCAGCCGCGTCAGCGTGGAGCAGTTGAGCGATTTCGTGGCCGGCTACATCGTGGACTATTACGTGGCGGCCTTCCTGGTGATTCTCCTGCTGGGCTGGGCCATCTGGCGCACCAGCAGCCGGCGCCTGGTGGTCTGGACCAGCCGCGGCCTGGCGACCGGCTTCAGCGCCGCGCTCATCGCCGCGGCCTTCATCGTCTTCATCAACTCGGTCAACATCGGCCTGGTGCGCGCCGACACCTACTACAAACAGGGCCAGGCCTATGACGGCGTGGGGCAGTGGCAGGGCGCCATCTTCCTCTACCAGAAGGCGCTTGAGATTGCGCCCAATGAGGATTACTACTACCTCTTCTTGGGCCGTTCGGCCCTGGAACAAGCCAAAGTAGATACCGACCCCGCCGAACGGCAGCGCTGGCTGGGCACGGCGCTCAGCGTCCTCTCCCGCGCCCAGGCGTTGAACCCGCTCAACACCGATCACACCGCCAACCTGGCGCGCTTCTACCGCTCGCGCGGGGAGCTGCAAACCAACACCACCGAGCGCGAAAAAGATTGGCAGACCGCGCTCACCCATTACCAGGCCGCCACGCGGCTCAGCCCCAACGCCGCGCACCTCTTCAACGAAAAGGGACTGGTCTACTTCCTGCTTGCCAACCTGGCGCGCGATCAGCAGCAGCAGGCGGTCGCCGACGGCTTTTTCGATGACGCCCTGGCTGCGCTCAATCGCTCCCTGGAGCTGGATCAAATCTACCCGCAGACCTACCTCTTCCTGGGCGATGTCTGGCGCTCGCGCGGGGACAACGAAAAGGCCATCGAAGCCTACCAGCAAACCCTCAAGCTCAGCCCCGGCCAGGCGCTGGCGTGGAGCGCGCTCGGCTACATCTACGCGCAGCAGGGCAATCTGACCGAAGCGATCAGCGCCAATCAAAAGGTGACGCAGCTCTCCCCGCGCGATGCTGCCAGTTGGCGCAACCTGGCGATTCTTTACCAGCAGACCAATCAGATTCAGCCGGCCCTGGACGCCGCGCAGGAGGCGTTGAGATATGCGCCCGAGGCGGACAAACCGGCGCTGCAGGCCCTGGTGCAGCAGTTACAGGCGCAGTTACCCAAATGACGCGAGAAATCTTGATCGTGACCGCAGCCCTCACCCTGGCCCTGGGCGCCACCCCCGTGGCCCGGCGCCTGGCGCACCAGTTTGGCGTGCTCGACCAACCCAACGCGCGCAAGGTGCATGTCAAACCCACTCCGCTCCTGGGCGGTGTGGCGATCTACGTGGCGTTCGTCCTGGCGCTGATCTTCTTTGGCGATTTTTTCTACGTCAACCAGGTCATCGGCATCTTCCTGGGCGCATCGTTCGTCTCGTTCCTCGGCCTGGTGGATGACAGCCGCGGGCTGCCTCCGCTCATCAAACTGGCCGGGCAGATCGTCGCCGCGCTGATCCTGGTGCTCTCCGGCGTCACCGCCGATGTGTTCCCCGGCAACGCCCTGGACATCGTCCTGACCGTGGTCTGGGTGGTTGGCATTACCAACGCCATGAACCTCCTCGACAACATGGACGGCCTATCCGGTGGCCTGGCGGCCATCGCAGCCGCGTTCTTCCTGGTTCTGGCCAGCCTGAGCCGTCAATACCTGGTGGGCGCGCTGGCCGCCGCGCTCCTCGGCGCTTGCATCGGCTTCTTGCGCTACAACTTCAACCCGGCCAGCATCTTCATGGGGGACAGCGGCAGCCTCTTCATCGGCTTCATGCTCGCTGCCACTGCCATCAAGCTGCGCTTCCCCAGCAATGTCGTTTTCGTCACCTGGATGGCGCCTGTGCTGGTGTTGGGACTGCCCATCTTCGACACCACACTCGTCTTCATCTCGCGTCTGCGGCGTGGCCTCAACCCGTTGACCACGCCCGGCAAAGATCACATCTCCCATCGCCTGGTGCGGCTGATGCGCGGCTCACGGCGGGAGGCGGTGTTGACCTGCTATCTGTTGGCCGGCGCCTTCGGCTTGGTCGCCATCTTCGTAACGCAAGCGACGGTCGTCGAAGCCTATGCGGTGGCCCTTGCTGTCCTGGGCCTGTGTGTGTGGGCGTTGTGGCGCCTGGAACAGGTACCCGCCACAGACCCACCCGCGCCCTGAGGCGTGTGTTCGCCGCGAGCCGCGTGGCGCCCTGGGCGCGGCGCGCTCCCGTGAGTTTCCGCAGACAGGCGCCGCGGCGCCTGAAATTTTCAAGGAGAAGTTAGTTCATGCAGATTTATCGTCGTGTGCGGGCTGCGCTGTCGCCAGCCCTGGTTGGCGTCTTCCTGGCCCTTTTGTTAGCCGCGTGCAGCGGGGCTCCAGCGCCTGATGTTACCAAAGCCACTCCGACC
>JAYRVL010000712.1:0-6028 GCA_041918575.1 Anaerolineae bacterium
CCACACCTGCTCAGTGACCGGGTTGAACGCGGCGCGCGGCTTCTCCTGTGCGCCCGACGCAGCGTAGGTCACGGTGTTGGTTACAGATGCAGTCACGCCGCTGCCCAGCGCCTGCTGATAGATGTCGAACGCCTCTTCGCTGCCGCTGCCGCCGCGGTCATCGCTCCAGAACAGGTAGTGCTGACCGGCATGGTAAGCCATCGTGGAATACTGCTGGTAGCGCGGGGCCGGATCGTGCGGCGGCGCGCGGTCCGTGGTCACCACGAAGTTGCCGCCATCTTCCAGGCGCAGGGTACCGAAAAGATAGCCCAGCCACTGGCCGAAAATCTCTTTGGCCGTTTCGGGCGGGCGCGGCGGAGTCATCCCCATGCGGTAGCGGTGATCGTGCCAGATGATGAGGAACTGATTGCTCTGCTCATCGTAGCTGATGACCGGCACCCACTGGCAGTCCACCGCGTCGGCGATGACCAGCGGCGAGTCAATCAACTGCCCGTCCGCGGCCACGCGCTGCGCCTTGATGTCATAGCAGGTATCGAACCAGGTCGCGGATGTGGCCTGCGGGCTGACCTCCTGCCAGGCCACCAGGTATTCCTGCTGCTGTGGGTTGTAGACCACGAACGGCCACTGCGCATCCTGCGCCGTGCGGTTGATCTCGATGTCCAGCGTGCCCAGCGGCGTCCCGTCCGACTGCACGAGGCGACCGTAGATGTCGCCGTTGTTGTCCAGCCCATAGCCCAGGGTCCACTCCCGGCCGGGGTCGTTGCGCTTATCCTGCCAGACGACCAGGAAGCGGTCGTGCTGGCCGTCGTAGGCGGCGTGCGGTTGGAAACGCGCCCAGGCCGGCGCGCCGGGGTTGATCGCCACAGGCGCGGGCGCCGCGCCAGGCGTCCCAGTGGGGGTGACTGTCGGTGTGGATGTGGGCGTCGAGGTCAGCGTTGGCGAATTCGTGGGCGTCGGCGAAGGCGTAGGTGTTCGCGTGGGCGTGGATGTCGGTGTATTTGTGGACGCAGGCGAAGGCGTCTGAGTTGGCGTGCGCGTCAGCGTGGGCGAAGGCGTGTTCGTGAGTGAAGGCGTGCGCGTGGGCGTGGGCGAAGGCGTGTTCGTGAGTGAAGGCGTGCGCGTCGGCGTGACGGTGAACGTGTGGGTAGCGGTGGGCAGCGGCGTCCAGGTGGGCGCCGGGGTAAAGGTTGGCCCGCCGTCGCGCACGAACAGCAGGGGAAAGTAGGTGATGGTGCGCGTCGTCGGCGCAGTGGCAGACAGGGCCGCCGCCAGCGCGCTCAGACTGAAGATCGTCAGGCAAAAACGCCAAATGCTCAAGTTCGTGACCCGTTACTCATCCCAAATAACGCCGGCGCCCGCCTCCGCGCGGCTCAGGAAGACGCGGGGGGTCAGGCCGGTGCGCCGCGCTGTCTCGTGCTGCAGGGCATCCACCAGCGCGGACGCCGAAGCGTTGGTCGCCAGGTTGACGGTGCAGCCGCCAAAGCCCGCGCCGGTGAGGCGTGCGCCCAGGCAGCCAGGCACGCTGCGGGCTATCTCGACCATCGTGTCGAGAACGGGATGGCTGACAGCGTAGAGATCGCGCAGGCTGGCGTGCGACTCGTCCATGAAACGGCCAAAAGTCGCCACATCGCCGGCGCGCAAGGCCGCCACGCTGTGCAGCACGCGCTCATTTTCAGCCACGACATGGCGACAGCGCTGCGCCACCAGGGTGGGCAGTTCGGCGGCGCGGCGTTCGAACTCGTCCAGGCTGACATCACGCAGCGCGAGCACACCCAGGCGCCTTGCGCCCTCTTCGCACTGGGCGCGACGCTCGTTGTAGGCGCTGTCCACCAACCCCCGCCGCACCGTGCTGTCGGCAATGACAAACTGCACGCCATCCGGCAAGGACACCGCCTCGAAGCCAAGACTGCGGCAGTCAATGAGCAAAGCATGTCCGACCTGGCCCAGCGATGAAATGTACTGATCCATGATCCCGCACTTGACGCCCACGAAATCGTTTTCGGCCTTCTGGCTCAAGCGCGCGGCCTGCACGCCATCGAGAGCCAGGTTGCCCAGGGCGCGGAACGCGGTGACGGTCGCCAGCTCCGTCGCGGCAGAGGATGAAAGCCCGGAACCGACCGGCACGTTGCCTTCCATCACCGCATCGAAGCCGGTCAGGCCGAAGCCTGCCTCCTGCAAGGCCCAGGCCACCCCGCGCAGATAGTTGCCCCAGGACGCAGTGTTTGTCAGCCGCAGATTGTTCAAATCGAAGCGATCGTGCTGTTGAAAATTGAGCGAGAAGATGCGCACCTGGCGATCAGGGCGCGGGGCCAGGGCCAAACGCACATCGCGATCAATAGCCATCGGCAGCACGAAGCCATCGTTGTAATCGGTGTGCTCGCCAATCAAATTGACGCGTCCCGGCGCGCGCACCAACAGCGTGGGCCTGGCGCCGAAATGGGTATCGAAGGCTTGACGTAACGTTTCAGATCGAGATGACACCATGAAACCTCGTTCACCGTTGACGAAACATGGGGAGCGGTTTGTCTTGCAGCTCCTATTGTACGTCGGAGCCTACAGACTGGCAAGAACGGGATGGTTTTGCTTTTTCGTCAGGGCCGAAGAGCCTGTCCTACCCAAACGGGTAGGCGCACACTACCCTGGGGTTAGCGTAACTTTTTGACAGGTAATCCATTTCTCATTATTATGCTTTATCACGCTTTTATCAATCATGTGGTTGAATCAAATCTGTTTATGAGAGAGGAGCTACACGGCATGACACGTGTTTTTGTGACAGGGATGGGGGCTTTGTCCGCACTGGGCAACGACGTGCCCACCTTTTGGCAGAATCTGGTGGCCGGCAAATCTGGCGCTGGGCCGATTACGGCCTTCGATGTCAGCGATCTCCCCGTGCGCATTGCCTGCGAAGTCAAGGGCTTCGACCCCGGGCAGTACATGGACCGCAAAACCGCCCGGCGCACGGCCCGCTCGATTCAACTGGCTGTGGCCGCGACGTACCAGGCCCTGGCCGACGCCCGCTTCGAAATTACGCCAGAGAACAGCGAGCGTGTTGGGGTGCTGATGAACACCGGCGGCGGCGGCATCACTGAGATGGAGCAGGGCACGTTGGGGTTGATCGAAAAGGGACCGCGTTCGGTTGGGCCATTCCTGGTTCCCAACACGATGTGCAACGCGGTGGCCTGCGTGGTTTCGATCGAACTGGGCGCGCAAGGGCCGGTCATGACCTCGACCGCCGCGTGCGCCAGCGGCAACTACTCGTTGATCGAAGGTTACAACCTGATTCAGCGCGATGAGGCCGATGTGATCATTGTGGGCGGCGCCGAGGCGGCCATGTCACGCCTGTTGATGGCGGCCTTTGCCCGCATGGGCCCGCTTTCATCACGCAACGACGACCCTGAACACGCCTGCCGGCCGTTCGACAAGGAGCGCGACGGGTTCGTGTGCGGCGAAGGCGCCGGGGTGTTGATCCTGGAAAGCGAAGCGCACGCCCGCGCCCGCGGAGCAACGCTGCTGGCCGAGGCGCGCGGCGGCCGCATCACCGGCGACGCCTACCACATCACCGCGCCAGAGCCGAGCGGCAGCGGCGCGGCCCGCGCCATTCGCAACGCGATCAAGGCGGCCGGGCTGCAGTCGGAAGATATTGACCTGATCTACGCGCACGGCACCGGTACAGCGCTCAATGACGCCGTAGAAACGACCGCCATCAAGAAGGCGCTGGGGCAGCACGCCTACAACGTGGCAGTGACATCCACCAAATCCATGATCGGTCACACGCTGGGCGCGGCCGGGGCGCTGTCGGCCATTGGCGCGGTGCTCAGCCTGCGCGACGGCATCATCCCACCCACCATCAACTACAGCGTACCGGACCCAGAGTGCGACCTGGATTACGTGCCAGGCGTGGCCCGCCGCCAGATCGTGCATCACGCCCTGGTCAACGCGTTTGGCTTCGGCGGCCAGAATGTCGTTGCTGTTCTCAGCCGGGTCAACGATGCCTGAGATGCCTGAGATTTCCATTTGAAGAAGGTTCTCTCCGGCGCCGAACTGGCAGACACCGGGTTTTTAGAAGGAACCCGATGTCTGCTGTCGGGCGTTGATTGGGACGCGTTCGCGACCACCTACAGCCAGCCGCCCACGAGCGGACTGCGCGTCAACACGCTGAAACTGCCGGCTGCCGCCCTTCAAGAGCGCCTGCCGCAGGCGACGCTGACGCCGGCGCCCTGGTGCGCGGCCGGTTTCTACGTCGAAGCAGCGGCCGCTGCGCCAGCCCTGGGCCAATCTCCCCTGCATGCGGCCGGCCTTTTCTACCTGCAAGATCCGAGCGCCCAGGCCGTGGCCGAAATGCTGGCGCCGCAGCCAGGGGAACGGGTGCTCGATCTGTGCGCTGCGCCGGGCGGCAAGTCCACGCACCTGGTCAGCCTGATGCAAAACCAGGGTCTGTTGGTGGCCAACGAGATCGTGCCAGGCCGGGCGGCCATCTTGGCCGAGAACCTGGAGCGCTGGGGCGCGCGCCATGCCATTGTCGCCAATGAAACGCCTGCCCGCCTGGCCGCACGCTGGCCCGGCTTCTTCGACCGAGTCCTGGTTGATGCCCCCTGTTCGGGCGAGGGAATGTTCCGGCGCCTGCTGGCCGAAGGTGCAGCCATCGAATGGAGCGCGGCGCAGGTGGCGGGCTGTGCGCTGCGCCAAAAGGAGATTCTGGCCGCGGCCGCCCATCTCCTGCGCCCAGGCGGGACATTGATTTACAGCACCTGCACCTTCAACCTGGATGAGAACGAAGGGGTGATTGCGCACTTCCTGGCGCATCACGCCGACTTCGAGTTGGTTGATCTGCCGACCTTCGCCGGCTGGGCGCCTGGGCTGGGCGCGCTGGCCGGGCAGCCGGGCGTGGCGCGGCTGTGGCCGCACCGCGTGGCCGGCGAGGGCCATTTTTTGGCGCTCCTGCAGCGCCGGCCCGCGGCCACTGTCTCCCCATCTTCATGGCGGATCGCCAGCAGGAATCAACCAGACCGCACGGCCCGCCGCGCCTGGGAAGCCTTCTGCGTAGGCAGCCTGACGGCCGCGCCCCAGGGCGATCTGCTTCGTACCGGAACCTACCTGTACCAGGCGCCGCCGGGCCTTCCTGATCTGACGGGCCTATCCGTGTTGCGACCGGGCTGGTGGTTGGGCGAAGTGCGCGGCGAGCGCTTCGAGCCGAGCCATGCCCTGGCCCTGGGTCTGACCCGCGCCGATTTTCAACGCACGCTCGACCTGGCGCACGATGACCCGGCGATCATGGCCTATCTGCGTGGGGAAACCCTGACCGCGCCCGGCGCAGCCGGCTGGCTGGCGGTCTGTGTGGATTCTTTCCCGTTGGGCTGGGGCAAGCGCAGCGGAGGGACCGTGAAGAATCATTACCCCAAAGGGTTGAGGATGCACGGCGTCCGGTAGGGACACACCTTGCGCTGTACAAAAAAGGAGCTGAGCTACGACACTCTCTGAGAACCTGGCCGGGCTGCTGCAAAACGAGATCTTACTGACTGTCGTATGCGCGTGGCTGGCGGCGCAGATCATCAAGGCCGCGATCGAATTCCGGTTCACGCGACGCATCACCTGGCGCGTCCTGTTTGGCATGGGCGGCATGCCCAGTTCGCACTCCGCCACAGTGACATCGCTCAGCGCCGCCGTCGGGCTGCACGTTGGCTTCGGCAGCGCGCTCTTTGCCGTGACCGCGGTGCTGGCCGCCATCGTGATGACCGACGCGGCCGGCGTGCGCCGTGCGGCCGGTCGCCATGCCAGCATCCTCAACTGGCTCCTGGCCGATTTCCTGGACGAGGACCAGACCGATCAAACAACCCCGGAACAAACGGCCAGTTTCGAGACGAACATTCCGCTGCCCCTGCAAGAACTGTTGGGTCACACGCCGGTGCAGGTAATCGTAGGTGGCTTGTTAGGCATCGTAGTTGCCATCGCCTGCTACACCATCATCAGGTAGAACATGGGTGAGCAAATCCCGCGAACGCAAAAGACGCATCGGTCGCCAGCCAGCGCA
>JAYRVL010000713.1:0-20779 GCA_041918575.1 Anaerolineae bacterium
CCTATGTGCCGGAGTTCGGCGCCGTTTATCCCACCAACAGCTTTGGCACCGCGCTGATGACGATCGCCCAGATGATCAAACTGGACGTGGGTCTCACCGTGGCCGCCGCGGACTACGGCGGCTGGGACACGCATGAGTACCAGGGCGATGCCGGCGCCGGCTACTTCGCCGGGCAGATACAGACGCTCGCCAACGGCATGGCCGCGTTGTACACCGATTTGACCAACTACACCCAGCGGGTGACCATCGCGGTGATGAGCGAATTTGGCCGGCGCCTGCGTGAAAACGGCAACCGAGGCACCGATCATGGGCATGGCAACGTCATGCTTCTGCTCGGCGGCCATGTCAACGGCGGCCTGGTCTACGCGGCGCCCTGGCCCGGCCTCGACCCCGGCAACCTGGACAACGGCACCGACCTTGCCATTACCACCGATTACCGCCGCATTCTGAGCGAGATCCTGGTGCGCCGCATGGGTAATCCCAACCTGGGCGAGATTTTCCCCGGCTACCTGAACTACACTCCCCTCGGTGTGGTGCAAGGCCCGGACCTGCCCGTCAACTTTGGTCCGACCCACGTGGAGCAGATGCAAAACGCGGTCAACTGCTTTGCCAACGGCGATGTCAGCGGCGCCTGCGCCACCTATGACCTGAACAACGACGGCCAGATAACCGTCGCCGACTTGCAGATTTTGGCCGATCGCTGGACTATGACGCCTTAGGAGGAACTGCCATGAACGTGACACGCCGCCAGTTTTTGCAGGAGAGTTCTCTTGTCGTCGCCGGCAGCCTGCTGGCCGGCGCGGCGCCGGCGCGCTGGGGCGAAAAGGCGCCGCCCTTCCCCCGCGTGCAGCGCATGGCCGAGCGCCCCGATTTACCCTTGCGCACCAACACCGCGCCGGCGCTGGCGTCCCTCGATGTCATCGCACTCAACCGACTCGGCTTCGGCCCGCGCCCCCCCGACTGGGCCGCCTACAATGCACTGGGCAGCAGCCCCGCTGCCCGTTTCAGCGCCTACCTGGCCCAGCAGTTGAACCCGGCCGCCATTGCCGATGGCGACTGCGACCAGCGCCTGGCTGCGCAGAACTTCGTCACCCTTGCCAAGCCGCTCACTCAACTGTGGGCCGAACACACCCTGGCCGATGACTATGAAACTTACTCCCTTCCCTTCCGGGAGACCGTGCAAGCCACCTGGATTCGGGCGCTCTACAGCAAACGTCAGTTCTTCGAGGTCCTGGCTGACTTCTGGCACAATCACTTCAATCTCTACGGCTGGCACGATGGCGTGGTCTCCGTCTTTGTACATTACGATCGCGATGTGATCCGTGCCAATGCACTGGGCAACTTCCGCCAAATGCTCGAAGCCGTGGCGACCAGTCCGGCCATGCTCTACTACCTGGACAATGCGTTTAGCTCGGATGACGGCCCCAATGAAAACTGGGCGCGTGAACTGTTCGAACTACACACCCTGGGCGTCGAGAACTACCTCGGTCCCTTGGACCAGGCGGCCGTGCCCGGTTACAGCACCGGCAATCCCACGGCCTACGTTGATAATGACGTGTACGAAGCCGCCCGCGCCTTCACCGGCTGGCGGGTGCGCGATGACGACTATGACCCCGAGGTGGGTAACACGGGCGAGTTCTTCACCTACACGCCCTGGCACGATCGTTTCCAAAAGACAGTGCTGGGTCTCCATCTACGCAACGACCGGCCCGCGCTGGAGGATGGCCGCGCCGTGCTCGACGCCGTCGCCGGCCACCCGGCCACCGCGCGTTACCTCTGCACCAAGCTCTGTCGGCGCTTCATCGCAGACAACCCGCCGCAGGCCGTAATAGATGCCGCGGTCGCCGTTTGGACCGCCAACCAGCAGGCGCCGGATCAGATCAAGCGCGTGCTGCAGACCATTCTCACTTCCAACGAATTTGCCAATACCTGGGGCGAAAAGGTCAAGCGGCCCTTCGAGTTCGTCGCGTCCGCGCTGCGCGCGGTGGAGGCCGAGTGGGCCTGGAGCGATGGCTTTCAATGGACCTTTGCGCAGCTGGGGCAAGCGCTCTTCGAGTGGCCGCCGCCCAATGGCTATCCCGACCGGCACGAAGCCTGGACCGGCACCAATGTCATGCTCGGACGCTGGACGATCCTGACCTACTGCCTGGAAGGCTGGCTCGACGACATCTCCGCCGACCTGTTGAGCCAGATGCCGGGCAACATCCGCACACCGATCGCCATCTGCGACTTTTGGATTGCACGCCTGCTGGGTCGCGCCATGGGTACTGACGACCGCCAGGAGCTGATCGAGTTCGTGGCGCAGGGTCGCAATCCCGAATTCGAGCTTGCCCAGGACATGATTGACGAACGCGTGCCGCGCCTCGTCGAGTTGATCATCATGTTTCCCGATTTCCAGTGGCGTTGAGCGCAGCGCGCCAGGACTTCACGGCTTGAACTCCTGGCTTCTCACACAAGGAGCACATCATGGCACTTTCGCGACGACAGTTTCTCACCGGCTGCTCCGCGGCCGTGGCGTCCCTGGCCGGCGGTCGCCTGACCCAGTTGGCGTTTGCCCGGCCAGGTTCGACGTCCAGTGACGAAATTCTGGTGGTGATCTTCTTACGCGGCGGCGTAGATGGCTTGAGCCTGGTGGCGCCTTACGGCGATGCCAACTACAACGATCTGCGCCCCAACATACGCCTGGCCGCGCCCGGCAGCGGACCGAATGCCGCCCTGGATCTGGATGGACAGTTTGGCCTGCACCCGACGGCCGCGCCGTTGGCCGATCTCTTTCAACAGCAGCACCTGGCCGTGGTTCACGCGGCCGGGCTGACCAGCGATACCCGCTCGCACTTCGACGCGATGGATTACATGGAGCGCGGCACCCCGGGCGTCAGAAACACGCACAGCGGCTGGCTCACGCGCCACCTGCTGAGCGCCAACAGCAGCGGCTCTTTGCCGGTCATTGCAGTGGCGTCGTTGATCCCTGGCTCGCTGCTCGCCAGCCCGCTGGCCGTTGCCATCCCCGATCCGCGACGCTTTGGCCTGCCCGGTCACTGGTACTACCTGGACAGTCAGCGCCGCGCGCTGCGCCACGCCTACAACGGCGATACCTGGCTGCACGAGGCCGGCCTGCAAACCCTGAACGCGCTGGATGTGGTGGAATTGGCCAATCCCGGCGCTTATACGCCGGAATTCGGCGCCGTCTATCCGCAGAACGAGTTTGGCGATGCGCTGATGACCGTCGCCCAGATGATCAAACTGGGCCTGGGTCTGCAGGTAGCTACGGCTGACCTGGGCGGTTGGGACACGCACGAGTACCAGGGCGATAACGGGGAGGGCTACTTAGCCTACATGATGGAAGTTTTGGCGCTTGGCTTGCAGGCGTTGTATACTGATCTCACCAATTTCACCAATCGGCTGACCGTGGTGGTTATGAGCGAGTTTGGTCGCCGTCTGCGTGAAAACGCCAATCACGGCACCGATCACGGGCATGGCAACGTCATGCTGGTGCTGGGCGGGCATGTCAACGGCGGCGTCGTCTACGCCAACCCCTGGCCGGGGTTGGAGCCAGGCGCGCTCGACCAGGGCACCGATCTGGCGATCACCACCGATTACCGCCGCGTGTTGAGCGAGATCCTGGTGCGCCGCCTGGCCAATCCGAACCTGGGGCAGGTCTTCCCCGGCTTTACCAACTACACCCCGTTCAACATCGTGCAGGGCACGGACCTGCCGATCAACTACGGCGGCAGCGGCCGCGTCTATCTGCCGGCGGTGTCCCGCTGAAAATCACCCCCGCGAGGGCGTTCCCCAGCCTGTAGGTCACGCCTCCGGCGACGAGTCATGCTTCGGCGCGCCAACGCCCCCAGCCGGAGGCGTGCATTACAGCCGGCTACAGTCACTCAACCTGCCCAGGAGGCTCCTCATGCGTAAACTCAGTTCGATCGTCGCCCTCGTCTTGATCCTGGCAACGGCCGCCTTGCCTGTGGCCGCTGCACAACCCGCCAGTGCTGCGCGCCCACCGGGCCTTGCCGATGTTCAGCCCGCGCCCGCGCTGCCGCATGGCTGCCAGGAGGGTCTGCTGCCCGGCGGCGCCCTTTCGCTGATCTGCGTGCCCGCCACAGGCTGGAACGGCGATCTGTTGATCTGGGCGCACGGCTATGTGGCGTTCAACGAGCCGCTTGCCTTTTACAATCTGTACCTGGGCGCCACCTATCTGCCTGACCTGGTGCAGAGCCTGGGCTACGCTTTTGCCACTACCAGCTATCGCACCAATGGCCTGGCGATCGTCACCGGCGTGGAGGACGTGGCCGAGTTGATTGCGGCTTTTGCGGGCGTGGCCGGCCAGGCGCCGGTTCACACCTACATGAGCGGCGCGTCGGAGGGCGGCATCGTCACCGCGCTGATGGCCGAACGGCACCCGGAGCTGCTCACCGGCGCGCTGTCAGCCTGCGGCCCCATTGGCGATTTCAAGAAACAGACCGATTACCTGGGCGATTTTCGGGTCTTGTTCGACTACTTCTTCCCCGCTGTGCTGCCCCCTTCGCCCATCGCCATTCCGCCAGCCGTCATTGACAACTGGCAGACCACCTACGTACCGGCCATCACGCAGCAGGTGCAGGCCAATCCGCGCCAGGCCCTGCAACTGATGAGCACTTCGCGCGCGGCCACCCAGTTGTTCAGCATGAGTTCGATGATCTCCACTACGGTCAACGTACTGTGGTACAACGTGTTTGCCACCAACGATGCGCGGGAGAAATTGGGCGGCAATCCGTTTGGCAACCGCACGCGCGCCTACCGCGGTTCTTTCAACGACGCGTTGTTGAACCAGCGCGTGCAGCGCTTCCGTGCAAACCCGGCCGCGTTGGCGGCCCTGAACGATTATCAAACCACGGGCCGCCTGACAGTGCCCATGGTGACGCTGCACACCACCGGGGATGAGGTCATTCCCTTCTGGCACCAGCTCTTGTATCGCGATAAAGTGCATTTCAGCGGCCGGGGACAGTTGGTGCAAATGCCCATCTTCCGCTATGGGCATTGCAACTTCACGAGCGAAGAGGCCCTGGCAGCCTTTGCCATCATGATCTTCATCTCCACAGGTGAGGCGATCCCAGGCCTGCCGGAGCATTTCGACCCGGCGCAGATCGAGCGTGAATTCCAGCAGGCGGCGCGCCAGGCAGATGCCGTTCATCCTCCCGATTGAACCGAGAGGGATTCATCGCCTTCGCACATCTCCTTCACAACATCTCCACATCTGCAGGTTATGATGAGACCAGATGAGACGAGAGGCAGAACGATTGGACATGCACAACAGACCGATCTCTGAGCCTCGTTGAATCGAACAAGCAGAAGAACGAGAAACAGATAGAAATGGAGACACGAATTACGATGAATACCAAACGACTTTTCGTCGTGGCCGCCCTGGTGGCGGTGATGGCAACCCTGGTTGTAGCCGGGGCGGCAATGGCGCAAACAGTAACCCCGCCGGCGCCCGGCGCTGGCAACGGCTACGGTGTGGGCCGCATGGGCGGCATGATGGGCGGCGCGGGAATGCGCGGCGCCTGGGGCGGGCCTGACAACTCTGCCCTGGTGGTGGTGGCAGATGTCCTTGACATGGAACGCACCGATCTGATCGCTGAACTGCAAGATGGCCCCAAGAGTGTGGCGCAGGTGGCTGCTGCGCATAACGTGGCGCTCGATACGATTGTGGACGCGGTTGTGGCGCCCCGCGCCGATCACCTGGCTGACCTGGTGACGGCTGGCACGATTACGCAGGCGCAGGCCGATCAGATGTTGGCGACGATGCGTGCCCAGGTGCAGTCCATGTTCAACCAGCCGTTCGCGCCGCGAGGCGCAGGTAATGGCGCCGGTTGGACCGACGCCGACGGCGACGGCGCATGTGACAACTTCGGCGGAACGCCGGCCGCAGGTCGCATGGGCGGACGCGCAGCAGGCCGCATGGGCCGCTGGCAGCAACGGTAAGAACACTCCTCGATGATGTGAGGTAGTATTCGAGGCGACGCACACCCCAGTGCGTCGCCTCTGTTTTTGTTTCATCCTGTTCAGCAGTTCCAGATGTACCCGGAATCGAGGCTTCAGCCGGTCTGCCACAGGGTTCTCGCGTGCCCAATCATCAGCTAAAGCCTCCATTCCAGTAACTGCTCAGCCAGGCAGTGAGAATGGTCTCGATAGCGCCCGGAGTGCCCCCCTGCCCCCCAATCCTGGGGGAGC
Source organism: Anaerolineae bacterium (assembly GCA_041918575.1). GTDB lineage: Bacteria > Chloroflexota > Anaerolineae > SSC4 > Amarolineaceae > Amarolinea. The sequence continues at coordinate 6,214 of JAYRVL010000713.1, forward strand.
CGAATGCTTTTCCCCCCACGGTTGGGGGGCAGGGGGGCCGCCTGAGCAGTTACCCATTCCAGATGTCCTCAGCGACCGCATTTGGAATTCCTGCATCCTGCCCACTTGCCTAAATCGGTCATGCGTGTTAGTGTTGACTGCAGCGAGGGTATTACCAGCATGGACGCGTTGACCGGCACAATCGAACGAATCACTTTTCACAACGAAGAGAACGGCTACACAGTGGCGCAGTTGGCGCCGGACGGCAAAGATTACACTGTGCCGGTGGTGGGCAACATGCTCGGCATCAACGCGGGTGAGTACGTGGAACTGCGTGGCCAATGGACCGCGCATCCTCAGTATGGGCGCCAGTTCAAGGCCGACAGCTTCAAGCTCAAGCTGCCGGCCACCGCGGTCGGGATCGAAAAATACCTCGGTTCCGGGCTGATCAAGGGCGTGGGGCCGGTGACTGCCAAGCGCATTGTACGCCTGTTTGGCGCGCAAAGCCTGCAGGTGATTGACGAGGAGCCGCAGCGCCTGCGCACCGTGCTTGGCGTGGGGCCTAAGCGCGCCGGTTTGATTCAGGAGGCCTGGCGCCAACAGCGCGCCATCCGCGAAGTGATGTTCTTCCTGCAGGAGCACAGCATCAGCACGGGGCTGGCGGTCAAAATCTACAAGGAGTACGGGGACGGCGCTGTCGGCATCGTGAAGAATGACCCGTACCGGTTGGCCCGCGACATTCACGGCATCGGTTTCATCACGGCGGACAAAATTGCCCGCACCCTGGGGCTGGCCTTCGACGCGCCAGAACGCGTGGCGGCCGGCGTAGCCCATGTTCTGGGCGAGCAGGCCAACGAGGGCCATGTTTATGTTCCGCAATCGGCGCTGGTGACGCAGGCGGCCGAGATGCTGGCGGTGCCTGCGCCCCTGGTTGTCAATGCCATCGAACAACTGCGCCAGGATGAGACGGTTCATGTGGAGCGCGTGCCGGCGGCGCTGACCGCAGCGCCTCATTCGGCGACCTCGTCGAGACCGGTGTACGAGGTAAGCAGCGCGAACGCAGAGTTGGCCGCGGCGTCTGCTGATGAGCCTGGGCCGGTCGCGGCAACCCTGCTGGCCGAGGAGCGCGCGGTTTACCTGATGCCTTTTTACCGTGGGGAGATTGGCGTCGCGGGCCGTTTGCGGCGCCTGGCCGACCGGCAGAGCGATTGCCTGGCGCTCTTTCAGCACTTCGATTGGGCCGCAGCCTTTGCGGCTGTCCAGCAGGAAACCGGCATCGCACTGGCGCCCGCGCAGCGCGACGCGGTGCAGGCGGCGCTGTCGCGGCCGTGGGCGGTGCTGACCGGCGGACCGGGCACCGGCAAGACGTTCACCGTGCAGACGATCATTCGTCTGCTGGAGGCTTCGGGCCACAGCTATGCCCTGGCCTCGCCTACCGGGCGGGCGGCCAAGCGCTTGAGCGAAGCCACCGGCCGTCCGGCCAAGACCATTCACCGCCTGTTAGAATTCAAGCCGGGCGGGGGCGTGACGTTTCAGGTCAACGAAAACAACCCGCTCGACGTTGACATCTTGATCGTGGATGAAGCGTCCATGCTTGACCTGCTCCTGATGAACCATCTGCTCAAGGCGACGCCGCCGGGCGCGCATCTGCTGCTGGTGGGCGATGTGGATCAACTGCCCAGCGTGGGCGCGGGCAGCGTGTTGAAGGACATCATCGAATCGGGGACGGCGACGGTGGTGCGCCTGCAGACGATCTTTCGCCAGGCGGCCGGCAGCTACATCGTGGAGAATGCGCACCGCATCAACCGCGGGCAGATGCCAGAGTGGCGGCCAGCGCATTCGCAGGACTTCTTTTTGTTCAAGGTGGACGATGCGGAACAGGCGGCCAACCTGGTGGTGGAGATCGTGGCCGAACGCATCCCGCGGCGCTTTGGCATGGCGGCCACGGATGTGCAGGTGCTGACGCCGATGCACCGCGGCGCGGCGGGCGTGGCGAATCTCAACCTTCTGCTGCAAGGCCGGCTGAATCCCCCTGACCCCGCCAAACCGGAGCGGCGCCTGGGCGGGCACATCTTTCGCGTGGGCGACCGGGTTATGCAGACGCGCAACAACTATCACAAAGATGTGTACAACGGCGACCTGGGCGAGATTATCCGCCTGGATCGGGTCGAGCAGACGCTGACCGTGCGCTGCGATGAGCGCGAGATTGATTACAGTTTTCTGGAACTGGATGAGCTGACTCACGCCTACGCCGTCAGCGTACATAAGGCGCAAGGCTCCGAATATCCGGCGGTGGTGCTTCCCTTGCTGACGCAGCACTATATGATGTTGCAGCGCAATCTGCTCTACACCGCGGTCACCCGTGCGCGACGTCTGGTCGTCGTGGTTGGTATGCCGCGGGCCATTGCCATTGCCGTCAACAATAACAGGATCGCTGAGCGTTACACGGGCCTGGCGGCGCGGCTGCAGTAGTTGGGGATTAGGAATCGAAAAAAGAAGAAGCCGCAGCTCGACAGCCACGGCTTTGTGTGGGCGATAGAGGGCTCGAACCTCTGACCTCGTCGATGTCAACGACGCGCTCTAGCCAACTGAGCTAACCGCCCGTACAGGTGTAATTATAACCAACTACACCGACTTGGCAAATCCCAGGGCTGGTTTACGCGGGCACGGGGAAGCGGGTGGCGAATGCGATTACTTCCTGATGCACGCGCTCGATGACGGCTGTGTCTTCGACGTGATGAACGATCTCGCCGATCCAGCGGCCAACCTGGCGCATGTCCTCTTGTCCCAGGCCGCGGGTGGTGGCGGCCGGGGCGCCCAGGCGGATACCGCTGGCGATCAGGGGCGGCTTGGGGTCGAACGGGATCATGTTTTTGTTGGTGTGAATGCCGGCCGCGTCCAGTGCCTTTTCTGCGGCTTTGCCGGTGACGCCGGCCGGGGTCATGTCCACCAGCATCAGATGATTGTCGGTGCCGCCGCTGACCAGGCGCAGGCCCTGGCGCGCCAGTTCCGCGGCCAGCGCCTGGGCGTTGTCGAGCGTCGCCTGCTGATAGGCCTTGAAGCCGGGCTGTGTCGCTTCGTGGAAGGCCACCGCCTTGGCCGCGATGATGTGCATCAAGGGGCCGCCCTGGATGCCAGGGAAGACCGCTTTGTCAATCGCTTTGGCCCAGCCTTCCTTGCACAAAATCAGCCCGGCGCGCGGCCCGCGCAAGGTTTTGTGGGTGGTGGTGGTGACGACATCGCAGTAAGGCACCGGATCGGGATGCAGATCAGCGGCCACCAGGCCGGCGACGTGCGCCATGTCCATCATCAGGCGGGCGCCCGCGGCGTCGGCGATGGCGCGCAGGCGAGGGAAATCGAAATGGCGCGGATAGGCGCTGGCGCCCACGACGATCAGCTTGGGGTGATGCTCATACGCCAGCGCTTCCAGTTCGTCGTAGTCCAGGCGCTCGGTCTGTTGATTGACGCCATAGTGCTGAAAGCGGTAGAGCTTGCCCGATTGATTGAGGTGAAAACCGTGGGTCAGGTGCCCACCGTGGTCGAGTTTCAGGCCGAGTACCACGTCGCCCGGTTCGAGCAGCGCCATGTAGACGGCGGCGTTGGCTTGCGCGCCGGAGTGCGGCTGCACATTGGCATGTTCCGCGCCAAAGAGGGCTTTAGCGCGATCAATGGCGAGCTGCTCGACGACATCTACGAATTCACAGCCCCCGTAATAACGCCGGCCAGGATAACCTTCGGCATATTTGTTGGTAAGCACGGAACCCATCGCAGCCAGAACGGCCGGGCTGACGTAGTTCTCTGAGGCAATCAGTTCGATGCCGGCTGTCTGCCGCGCCCGTTCTTTTTCGATGGCGGCGTAGATGGCCGGATCAGCGGCAGCCAGGGCGTGGCGTGGGTCTGGGAGCTCGACCCAGGGAGTCAGGCGTTCCAGCAGGGAAAGATCTGACATACGAGGAAAACCTCCTGCAAGACGAAACATCAGGCGTAAAATTGTACCTTGTGGTCAGCATACCACCGCCCCCATGTTTTGTCAAAGGCAATGCCTGAACCGAAGACCGGTTGCTTGACATCCCGTGATGGCTGTGGTATCTTTGCGTCGCAACAAAATAAGACTACCTTGACCCACCTTTTATGCATAGCGTGATTGGACATGATTGGGCGGTGCGCTGGCTGCGTGAGACACTCGTCAACGATCAGCTGCGACATGCCTATTGCATTACCGGACCGGCGAACGTTGGCAAGATGACGTTGGCGCTGGGGTTTGCGCGCGCGCTGCTCTGTACGGCTCCAGAGATCGCGCGGCGGCCCTGTGACGCGTGCGACGCGTGCCGTCGCACGGCCGGTGGTTTTCACCCCGATCTACGCGTCATCTCACTCCCGGCCGACGCCAACGCGCTCAGCGTGGAGACGATGCGCGAAAGCGTGGTGCATGAGGCGGCCCTGTCGCCGCTGACGGGTCAGCGCAAGGTGTTCATCATTCCCCAGATGCACCTTGCCACGACGGCTGCGGCCAATGCGCTGCTCAAAACGTTGGAAGAGCCGCCGGCCGCGGTGGTGATCATTCTATTGAGCGATCGCGGGGATGCCCTCCTGCCGACCATCGTCTCGCGCTGCCAGGTGCTCAGTTTGCGGCCAGCGCGGCAGGATCTGATCGAGCAGCATTTGGTGGCGCAGCACAGTCTGACGCCCGCGGAAGCGGCGCTGCTGGCGCGCTTGAGCCATGGACGCCTGGGCTATGCCAAGCGGATGGCCGCCGATCGCGGCGCGTGGGAGCAGCGTCGCCAACAGCTCGACGACCTGGCCGGTTTGTTGACCGCCAGCCGGGTGGAACGCCTGGCCTTCGCGGCCAACCTGGCCGGGCATACGGACCAGGTAGCCGCCACTTTGCAGACATGGCAAAGCTGGTGGCGCGATGTGTGGCTTCATCAGCACGGCGCTGCCGCCCACGCCGTGAATGTAGATCGAACGACGTTGTTGGCTGCACAGGCGCAGCGGCTGTCGCCTGCGCAGGCGCGCTCCTGCCTGCAGATGGTGTGTCGCGCTGTGCAACTCCTGGATGGCAACGTCAATGTGCGGTTGGCGCTCGATGTTTTGCTGCTGCGCCTGCCGCACCTGGCGATCAGTTGATTCAGCAGTCACATCAAGCCGTAGAGGTTCTACGCGCTTGTTCAAGGGGGACATTTTTATGCCAACGATCGTTGGTGTCAGTTTTCATCCGGTGACCAAAGTCTACTACTTTGATCCCGTGCGTTTCATGGATTTGCAGCGCGGCGAATACGTGGTGGTGGATACGGCGCGGGGTCGCGAGGTGGGATGTGTGAGCTTGCCTCCGGGCGATGTGCCAGCCAGCGAAGTGGCTGGCGGGTTGAAACAGGTGGTGCGTCGCGCCACCGCCTGGGACATGGTGGAGCGGGAGCTTTACCGGCAGCGTGAAGCCGAGGCGTTGACGCGTGCACGCCAGAAGGCGACCGAGCATCGCTTGCCGATCAAGGTCGTACGCGCCGAATACAACTTCGACGGCGGGCGCCTGGTCATCTATTTCACCGCGGACAAACGGGTGGACTTTCGCGCGCTGGTGCGTGACCTGGCGCGCGTCTTTCGCTGTCGTATCGAGATGCGACAGATTGGCGTGCGTGACCAGGCCAAATTCCTGGATGGGGTGGGCAAGTGCGGGCGGCGCTTGTGCTGTTCGTCCTGGCTGCGGGAGTTTGCGCCGGTTTCGATCAAGATGGCGAAGTCGCAAAACCTGCCGCTGAACCCGACAGAGATTTCCGGCGTCTGCGGACGTTTGCTCTGCTGCCTCTCCTACGAAAACGATCTGTATGATGAGGCGCGGGCCACCATGCCGAAGGTGGGGAGTACGGTCCTGACAAATCAAGGCGTGGGCAAGGTGCGTAAGCTCAATCCCTTGCAGCGCACCATGTTCGTGCAGATGGAAGATGAATCGCTGATCGAAATGACTGCAGAGGACATTCTGGAGAATCGCGGCAAGGAACAACCCCGCACCTGCGGCGCTTGCGGCGGCTGTTCAGTGAAGCGTAAGGCAGCAGCCTCTAAGGCTCCCGCGTCAGATGGACTGTCGCTCGATGCGCCAGGCGATGAGGACGACAGCGATATGGAGATGCTGGAGTAGCTGCAAGACGTCCTATGCGGCGAGTTCGTTGCCAGGACGGTAGGAATTGAACCGCCAAGTCGCTCAGGATGCAAGAACCAGGATTTTTCCTGGCGCTCCCGGCGATTTGGCGGTTCGTGCTTTCTGCGTGATGTTGGCTTGTTCTGGTCAGGCCATTAGTAAAGTTCTTGGTTCGACGGTGAGTCGCACGGCGGTGCGCTCTTGTCCCTGGATTTCAATCTCGGCGAACGACGGAATGCAGATGATGTCAATTCCATCCTGGGCCAGATAGCCTTTGGCAATGGCGATGGCCTTGATGGCCTGATTCACGGCGCTGGCGCCGACGGCTTGCACCTCGGCGCGACTGGCGTCTCGAACCACGCCGGCAATCGCCCCGGCCACCGCGGGAGAGCGGGATTGCGCTGAAACTTTGATGATGTCCATGATCGCGTGACCTCCATGCATACTCAAACCCTTCAGTGATGTGTTGATGCGGCATCTGACAGGGGACGGGCATCACCACTGTTGGCGAGATCAGCATGATGAAGGCGTGGTGCGCCGCACTGAGATGCGTACCTGATGACGCAGCGTGACCCGCGGGGACGCGTCAAGCGTGACATGAATTCAACACCGATAAAAAAGCCACCCGCCACCAGGGAGATGGCGAATGGCTGAATCACTCACGGGGTCACGGCAACGATCAAAATCAGACCACGAGCGCTACTTGGCGTAGTCTACAGCGCGCATTTCACGGATTACGGTGATCTTGATCTGGCCGGGATATTCCAGGTTATCTTCAACCTTCTTGGCGATGTCGCGCGAGAGCTTGATGGCGGCCAGGTCGTCGGTGGCCTCAGGGCGCACAACTACCCGAATCTCTCGGCCGGCCTGAATGGCAAACGATTCGGAAACACCGCCAAAGGAATTGGCGATGTCCTCCAGTGCGGTCAGGCGTTTGACATAAGTTTCGAGAGCTTCACGGCGGGCGCCGGGACGGGCGCCGGAGATGGCGTCGGCGGTCGCCACGATGATCGTTTCCAGGTTTTCGGCCTCCACCTCGTGGTGGTGGGCAGCGATGCAGTTGACGGCCTTGGGCGGCACGCCGTAGCGCTTGGCGATTTCGGCGCCGACCAGCGCATGTGGGCCTTCTACCTCGTGGCTGACGGCCTTGCCCAAGTCGTGCAATAAACCACCCATTTTGGCGATTTTGACATCTGCGCCCAGTTCGGTGGCAATCATACCGGCCAGGTGTGACGTCTCGATGGCGTGGTAATACTGATTCTGACCATAACTGGTGCGGAACTTGAGGCGCCCCACCAGCTTGAGGATTTCAGGGTGCAGCCCTTGCAGTCCGGTCTCGATGGCCGCCTGGTCGCCAGCTTCGCGCATAGCGCGTTCTACTTCCTCACGCGCTTTTTCAACTTCCTTCTCGATGCGCGTGGGGTGAATGCGCCCATCTTGCACCAGCTTGGTCAGCGCCAGGCGAGCCACCTCGCGGCGCACCGGATCAAAGCTGGAGATGATAATGGCTTCTGGCGTGTCATCTACCACCAGGTCCACCCCGGTTGCGGCTTCGATGGCGCGGATATTGCGTCCCTGGCGGCCGATGATGCGCCCCTTCATCTCATCGGTCGGCAGCGCCACTGATGACACGCTCGATTCCGAAACCTGATCGGAGGCCAGGCGCTCCATCGCCATGATGACCACGCGGCGCGCGCGGCGCTCGGCTTCTTCAGTGGCCTCAGCCTCCACGGCCCGGATCACCTTCGCCATGTCCTGGCGCGTATCGTCCTCGATGGTCTTGAGCAGAAGTTGTTTGGCTTCCTCCTGCGTCAGTGAGGAGATGCGCTCCAATTCAGCCAGGTGCTGGCCTTCCATCTTCTCCAGGTCTTTGACGCGCTTGTCAACCGCGCTCTGGCGCTGATTCAGGCGTTTTTCGCGCACTTCCACCTGTTCGTTGCGCCGGTCCAACTGTTCTTGCCGCTTATCCACACGCTCTTCCAGGCGCTGCAGGTCACGGCGCCGGCGGTCCAGGTCTTTTTCTGCCTCCTCGCGCAGTTGAATGACCTCATCCTTCCCTTTGAGAACAAGTTCCTTACTGTGGGCTTCTGCCTCACTGACAATCTGGGCGACGCGCAGTTCCGCTGATTGGATCGTTGCTTCGGTCCTCTTCCTATGCTGGTCGAAGCCAACGAAATAGCCAACACCGACGCCAATTATCAGGAGTACGATCCCTAACAGGATAACGACTCCAGGTTGCATACAGGTTTGTCCTTTCTGATCCATCCGATCGCCTGGTGAGGGCCGCTCTTACGGTTCGGTTTCAATCTCAGGGGATTCGATAGATGCGGCGTCGTAAACCTCACTCAGCAGACGATCCACCGTCTTCTGAATAATTTCATAGTCAAATCCGCGACGCGCCAGAAAGGCATGCACCTTCTGGCGGAATATTCCCGGTTCCAGCATACGCCAACGTGCGGCGCGCTGGCCCACCGCGGCATACGCCGCTTCATCGGCCGCCACATCGGCCAGCGCGTCCGCAATCACATCGGCCGCCACACCTTTGCTGCGCAGCTCGTATTGCAGAGCGCGCGGCCCCTTCGGTCGCAGCGCACTGCGGCTGGCCACCCAGGCCTGTGCAAAGGCGCGATCGTCCAGGTATCCCAACCGATGCAGGCGCTCGATGACAGGGTCTGCGGCGGCGTCCATTCCTTTGCCTGCCAGGTAGCGTCGAACTTCCACTTCGCTCCGTGGCCGAAAGCTCAAGAATTTCAGCGCCATTTCCCATGCGCGCTCTTGCGCGTCGGCGGCGCGTAACGCGTCTATCTCCTGCTCCTCCATGACCTGGCCAATGCGCAGCGGCGCGGCCAGGATGGCGGCCAAAGCAAACGCAAATTCTCCATCCACAAAAACGGCGACGCGGTCAGCCGCTTTATTCTGGAAAACCAGCGCCGTAATCGTCTTTGCCTTCACGGTCCTCGAACCTCTGCGCCAATAAAAATAGCTGTGGCTCATCCACAGCTATAGCTACGCCGATCGCATCTCTCATCTGAGGCGGATAAAAAAATCACACGACCCCTGCTGGCCACACGCAAATGACCAACCCATCGGTACACAAGGCCGCTTGTGTTTTCGAACGCACTCAAGCAACAGGGACTACTAGCTTTTGCAACGACGAACGATCCGATGTGCGGATCTTGCTGGCATCCTGTCTTGTTGTGAGTTGATCGAGAACCGAACAGGACAGGCGCGAAAGAAACGGGCCACAAAGTCCCTGAATACGGACGAAAGCATGCAAAAATGACGATCCAGTCAGCCCTGTCACAACGGACATCGGCGGCTGACATAAACGCTGTGGAGTCACGCAACCAGACGGCCAGGCCGGCAGGGGAGCGGGCTTGAATGGTTGCTGCGACCAGACCGGCGACCAGTCAAACAAGACGGTTCTGTGTTTTGACTGGGTTGAGCGCTGCCGATCAGGTGAAAACAGACTGCTCAGGCCAAGACGATGAGAGCACATGCTCGAACAGAACATCGTTTTACAGAACTGCCAGGCAGCGTCTATAGTTTACACGATAAGGCGCAAAAAATCAAGTTGTTGCACATGCTTAAGGTTGATGGGTCACAGATAGTCGCGCAACTTGCGACTGCGGCTGGGATGGCGCAGCCGCCCCAGGGCCTGTGACTCAATCTGGCGCACGCGCTCACGCGTCACTCCGAACTTGCGCCCTACCTCCTCCAGGGTGTAGTTATAGCCATCTACCAGGCCAAAGCGTAGTTGCAGGATGCGTACCTCGCGCGGGGTCAGGGTGTCCAGCACTTCGTTGAGGGCATCACGCAGTTGTTGGCGTGAAGCCGTAGAAACAGGCGAAGCCATTTCTTCATCTTCGAGGAAGTCGGTGAGTGACGCATCGTCTTCCTCATGAATGGTCATCTCCAGGCTCAAGGGGCGCTCGGCCACCCGCATCACCTGTTTGACTTTGGTGGGCGCCATGTCCAACTCGGCGCCGATTTCCTCCGGCGAAGGATCATGCCCCAACTGCTGCGTCAGATCATGCATGGTGCGGGTGACGCGGTTGATCTGCTCATACATGTGGACAGGAACACGAATGGTACGTCCCTGGTCGGCAATGGCGCGCGTGACAGCCTGCCGAATCCACCAGGTGGCGTAAGTGGAGAATTTGTAACCGAGATGATGGTCGAATTTCTTGACTGCACGAATCAGACCAATGTTGCCCTCTTGAATCAGGTCCAGGAACGGCACGCCGCGGCCGACGTATTTCTTGGCAACGCTGACGACGAGCCGCGAATTTGCCTGGATCAGGCAGTTTTGGGCGCGCGCACCGTCGAACATGAGGTGCATCAACTCTTCGCGACGCACCGATTCACACGGGCTGATGCCAAATTCGCGCCGGGCCAGGCGCCCCAGTTCGATGCGCCGGGCATAATCCACTTCCTCTTCGGCGGTCAGAAGGCGCATGCGCCCGATTTCCTTCAGGTAGAGGCTGATAGAATCTTCGGCTTCGGAGTGCGCGCCAGTGGACGATTCGTCATCGTCCGCGTCGCTGTCATCACTCGCCTTGCGTGAAGGCAGGCGTTTGCGCGCGGATGCCAACGACAACTCACACCCCATCTGCTCATCGGCGTCGAATTCCTCTCCTTCGATGCTAGCCACACTGGTCATGCTGGTCTCGCGTCCGGCTCTGTCCGGCGCTCTTCCGAGAGCAACCAGCGGCTCGTCTCTAAGTAAACCCAGCGCGGTAAGCGGCCTGTCTGTGCTGATCCTTCTCTCGTTCACCGGTAAATTCCTTCCTTGTCTCGGTATCAAACCGCAGCGAATGCGGTTACAAACCGACAGTGTCTGAGCCTTTTTATAACAGATGGCGTAACCGTTGTAAATGATTTGGCGCAGGGCCGGTAATACAATTTTCTTGAAAAAAGCCGCAGACGACAGCAGACAGACTCAAAAAAGGATTTGACACACCTGCTTGATTATGCTATAGTCGCATGGCGAAAAATTGGTTCAATGAATTGGGTACTTTTCCGGAGGAGGGCGCAATTAGCAGTAAGCTGCAGCTACGTGTCAACGAGATGATTCGTGCCCGCGAAGTGCGGGTCGTAGATGACGAGGGGAAACAACTTGGGGTTTTGCAGGTACGCGATGCCTTGGTTCTGGCCCGGCAAAAAGGCCTAGACTTGGTCGAGGTGGCGCCGAACTCCGTACCACCGGTCTGTCGCTTGATGGACTTTGGCAAGTATCAGTACGAGCGAGCCAAGAAAGAGCGCGATGCTCGCAAAGCCCAGAAGCAAATCGAAGTCAAGGAAGTTCGCCTACGTCCGAAGACGGGTGAGCACGATGTGGCTTTCAAGGTGCGCGATGCGCGCCGCTTTATCAGTGAAGGCAACAAAGTCAAAATCCGCATTCGTTTCCGTGGACGTGAGATTACGCACCCAGAAGTAGCCAAAGAAATGCTCGATCGCGTAGCGCAGGAGATGGGAGACGTCGCGGTCATTGAACAGGCGCCAGCGATGGAAGGTACCAGCTTGCTGATGATTCTAATGCCGAAGGAAAACTAGATTGTTCGGCCGCTGAGCGTGGCCGAAGATGTTACAGCCGCTGATCACAAGCAGAGCAAGACGGGTCACACAAGGCTGACCTGACACCGCTCTGCTTGTGTGTGCAAAACAGGAAGATGAGACGAAGAGAGAGCAAGGGAGAGTTCGTATGCCAAAGTTGAAGACGCACAAGTCAACAGCCAAGCGTTTCCGCTTTTCAGGAAGCGGTAAACTCCTGCGTCGCATTCAGGGGCAAGGTCACCTCAAGCGCAAGAAGACGCCAAGCCTGAAGAGTGATTATGGCGACACCGTCACGGTCAAGGCGACTGCCTTCATCAAGCGGGTCAAGAAGTTGGCTCCATACCTGGAAAACAAGTAACGCATCCAATCATCATAAAGGGGTGGCCAGTACGAAGTGCTATGTGGCTCCAGGCCATAGCCGCCATCCGAGGAGAAAGTCATGTCACGAGTCAAACGAGGCGTTCCGGCCCGGCAGCGGCACCATAAGGTTCTGAAGATGATGAAGGGTCAATTTGGCACCCGTCATCGCCTTTTCCGTCGCGCCAATGAAGCGATGCTGAAGTCATTCTTTTATGCCACACGCGACCGCCGTAACCGCAAACGCCAATTCCGCGCTCTGTGGATCACACGCATCAATGCCGCGGCCCGCCAAAACGGCCTGTCCTACAGTCGCTTCATCTACGGCCTGCAAAAAGCCGGGGTGGATATTGACCGCAAGATGATGGCCGACCTGGCCGTTCGCGAGGCGAGCGTCTTCACTCGCCTGGTTGATGTGGCCAAACAGTCTCTCTAGCGATCGTTTCCCATCTTCAAGCCAACACCGCGCCAGGAAAGCACCTGGCGCGGTGTTTTTTACAACAGGCGCTTGCCCGACATCCCCAGCCGAGACCACAGAAAGCATCGCGTGATGATCACCAGTTCGAGTAACGCACGTGTCAAGCTAATACGAGCCTTGTTGCAGGAGCGCAGGTCACGTCAGGAGGCGCAGCAATGGTGCCTGGAAGGGGTGCGTCTGCTCGAAGAGGCCCTGGACGCCGAATTGCCTTTGCTGTTCGTTCTTTACGCGCCCGCGCTCTTGGCTCATCCACGCGCCGCGGCGCTGCTTGCCCGCCTGCATCAGCGGCAGGTGCAGTGCGAAGAAGTGCATGCGCGGGTGTTGGATGCTGTCAGCGCTACGACGACCTCGCCGGGAATCATCGCGGTGGCATCCTGGCCGCAGCCTCGCCCCTTTGCCGCGGCCGGCCTGCTGCTGGTGCTCGACGCGCTCAGCGATCCAGGCAACCTGGGCGCCATCCTGCGCACGGCCCTGGCGGCCGGCTGCGCCGGGGTGCTGCTTGGGCCTGGCGCCGTAGATCTCTACAATCCTAAGGTGGCGCGCGCGGCCATGGGCGCGCATCTTCACCTGCCGGTGCATTGCGAGGAGACGTGGGCAGACATTGCCGCGGCCGTGGCTGGCCGTCAGGTTTGGCTGGCAGATGCGGCCGGCGGAGCGCCCTACGACGCGGTAGATTGGCGCCTGCCCTCTGCCCTGATCATTGGCAGCGAAGGAGCAGGCGCCAGCGCCGACGCCCGGCGCCTGGCCCAAGGCGCCGTCACGATTCCGATCGAACGCGCCGAATCGCTGAATGCGGCCGTGGCTGCCGCGGTCTTTTGCTTCGAGGCCGCCCGCCAACGGCGACACAGCGGCTCCGTCCGGCCGACCCCGACCTGATCAATTCCCGCCTAGCAAGTTGCCCAGGTTGATGTTCGTTCCCCCGCTGCTGCCGCGGCCGCCCACCTGCGGCATGAACTGCGCGACCTTGCCCGCCAACTTGGACATGGGCATCGTCTGCAGCCAGACACGTCCCGGCCCACGCAGCGTCGCCAGGAACAGCCCTTCGGCGCCCAACAGCAGATTACTCAGTCCACGGATGATCTGAATATCGAAATCTACCGTCGGTTCGATCATGGCGATATGACCGGTGTCCACCTTGAGCATCTGGTTGGCCTGCAGGTTGTACTCGACCACATCGCCATCCACCTCTACGAACACCATCCCAGGGCCAGTCAGGCGCTGCATGATGAAGCCTTCGCCGCCGAACAGACCGGCGCCCAGACGCTTGCGAAACTGCAAGTCCAGGTCAACCGACTTTTCCGCGCACATGAAGGCGTCTTTCTGCACAATCATGGCCTGATCCGCCTCCAACTTGAGATCAAGGATGCGGCCGGGAAACTCACTGGCAAAGGCGATGACGGCCGGCTGCGCGTCGGTTACCGTAAAGTCGGTGATGAACAGCGACTCGCCGCTGAGCGCGCGCTTGAACATCTTGCCCAAGCCGCCGCCGGTATTCGTGTTCATCGCGATGTTCGAGCTCATCCAGCTCATGCCGCCAGCCTCCGAAAAGAGCGCCTGACCGGGCATCAATTGAATCGTCACGACTGGCAAGGGGGTTCCGGTGATTTGATACTTGAGATCGTTTGGCATAGTTTCTCCCTTGTGCGCACTTTGCTTTGCACGCGTTCATACATACGAATGAATCTGGCGCAAGTTTCGAGGTCAGTGCGCCAGGGAATTAGCGGTTGTTTGACAGCCCATGGACAGCCTTTTCGTGCGAGATGTGGTACAATGATGCTTGTTTGCTGACGATCTCTCCCAAATCATGTAAAAACCGTGAGCTGACGCGGCCAAGACGGGGCGTCGTTGATCTCGTCTAGGGCCTGATCGAAATTCAAGGAGTCTCTATGTTGATTGCACGAGCACTGAGCCTGTTTGGTTGGCTGTTGCTGTTGTCTTTCTTCGCCTATGTCATCAATGTCATCGTTGGCCGCAGCCGCGGCACAACGTCAGCCCGCCTGTCTCCGCCGTTGCTAATCGGCTGGCTGCTCATTGCCCTCGTTGTGATGACCCTGGGCGCGGGC
>JAYRVL010000714.1:0-10110 GCA_041918575.1 Anaerolineae bacterium
CTTCGACCAACAGATCATGCCCCACTTCCTCTCCTTCGCCATCCGCAACTGCCATATCGGCGATCCACAGTTCGGGCGTGAGCCAGTTGGCGCGCGGGCGCAGGCTGGCGATCAGGACGCCGACCACCTGGCCCTGTCGCTCGGCCACCCGTATCAGCGCGCTGACCTGACCCAGCCATTCGCGGTAGATGGCCGCCACGGCGGGCGCCTGCTCAGGCGTGGGCATGGGCCGGTCAGCCTGCGCCAGCAGGGTCATCATCTCGATGATGTCCTGCTCGCCCGCTGGCCGGACGCGCAGGGGGGCCGGGGCGGTCTCCGCGGCAGCCGCCAGCACATGCAGATCGGGCTGCTCGCTCAGTTTTCCACGCAGGGACTGTCGTTTCATGGCTGATGTTCCTCTTCTGAAAAATCCTTCAGAAGCCCGTTTTCTCCGAGAAAACGTAACTGCTCAGGCGGCCCCCCTGCCCCCCAACCGTGGGGGGGAAAAGCATTCGGCTCCCCCAGGATTGGGGGGCAGAGGGGCACTCCGGGCGCTATCGAGACCATTCTCACTGCCTGGCTGAGCAGTTACGAGAAAACGGGCTTCTCCGACGCCTGGCGGGTGAGCTGCTGGCGCAGGGCGCTGGCGGTGTTCACCGGCAGTTGACAGGCGTAGTTTTCGCACACGTAGGCGGTGGCCTGACCGCCCACCTGGTCGCGGCCGGCGAGCATGGGGATCCAGGCGCGGGCGGCGCGATCATCGGCCGGGGCCACGGCCACCAGGGTGTTGGGCAGATAGGTGCGCCAGACTTCGGTGAGCAGGGCCTGGGTGTCTGGCGCAGAAGCGGCGCCGATGATGGCGATTTCGCGCGGGGGCGCCAGGTGGGAATCGAGCACGCTCAGCAAGCGGTTGAACGCGCCGGGCGCTTGCTCCATGCTGTGCTGCAGCAGTTGCAGGACGGCCACGGCGTGGCGTTCATAGGTTTCGTTGCCCAACAAGCGCGCCAGGTGGAGCAGCACGGCCGCGGCGCCGGCGTTGGCCGAGGGCATGGCGTTGTCCACGACTTCTTTGGGGCGGGTGATCGGGGTCTGGTGGTCGTGGCTGGTGCTGAAAAAGGCGCCCTGGTCGGCATCCCAGAAGTTATCGAGCATGAAGTCGGCCAGCGCCTGGGCCTCTTGCAGCCAGTGCAGGTCGAAGGTGGCCTGGTAGAGCGCCAGGAGACCTTCGGCCAGCAGCGCGTAGTCTTCCAGGTAGGCGTTGAGTTTGGCCCGACCATCTTTGTAAGTGCGCAGCAGCCGGCCGCTGACCGGATCGCGCAGCCGGCTGAGCAGGAATTCCGCGGCAGTGACAGCCACCTGGCGGTAATCGTCGCGGCCCAGGATGCGCGCCGCGTCGGAAAAAGCGGTCAGCATGAGACCGTTCCACGCGGTCAGGATTTTATCGTCGAGGCTGGGCGCGATGCGGTGCTGGCGGGCGGTGAAAAGCTGGGCGCGTCCTCGCGCCAGCACAGCGGCCAGCCGCTCCGGTGTGACGCCTGCCATTTGAGCGACCGCCTCCAGGGGTTTTTCGATGTGTAGGATGTTCTTCATCTCGAAGTTGCCGCGCGAGGTTACGTCGTAGAAGCGGCTGAACAGGCTGGCTTCTTCCGCGCCCAGCAGGCTGCGCGTCTCGGCCTCGGTCCAAAGGAAAAATTTACCCTCTTCGCCCTCGCTGTCCGCGTCCTGCGCGGTGTAGAAACCGCCCTCTGGTGAGGTCATCTCACGCAGGACGTAGGCCAGGGTTTCTTCGGCGATCTGGCGATAGAAGGGATTGCCGGTGACTTGAAAGGCCAGAACGTAAACGCGGCCCAACTGGGCGTTGTCGTAAAGCATCTTCTCGAAGTGGGGCGCGAGCCAGCGGTCATCGGTAGAATAGCGATGAAAGCCGCCGCCAAGCTGGTCGTAGATGCCGCCGGCCGCCATGCGATCCAGGGTCTGTTCGACCATGGTCAGGGCATGGCGTTGGCCGCTGCGGGCGTGATAGCGCAGCAGGAATTCCAGGGCCAGGGATGGGGGGAATTTGGGCGCCTGACCAAAACCGGCAAAACGGCCATCGAAGCGGGCTGCCAGTTCCTGGTAGGCGCGGTCGAGGAGCAGGGGGGTGAGCGCGGCGCTGGCGGGCTGCACGAGCGAGGCCTGGCGCAGCATTTGGCGAACCTGCTCTGCGCTGTGCTGAATGTCCTGGGGACGACGCTGGTACGCGGCGGCCAGGTTCAGCAGGAGTTGGCGAAAGCCGGGCATACCGTAGCGCGGGGCCGGCGGGAAGTAAGTACCGGCATAGAAGGGCGCACCGTCGGGCGTCAGGAAGAGGGTCATGGGCCAGCCGCCGCTGCCGGTCATGGCCTGCACGGCGTCCATGTAAATGGCGTCCAGGTCAGGGCGCTCTTCACGATCCACCTTGATGTTGATGAAATAACGGTTCATCAGGTCGGCGGTGTCGGGGTCTTCGAACGATTCGTGCGCCATGACGTGGCACCAGTGGCAGGTGCTGTAGCCGATGCTGAGCAGAATCGGTTTGCCTTCGTCGCGAGCGCGGGCCAGGGCTTCTTCGCCCCAGGGATGCCAGTCTACCGGGTTATGCGCGTGCTGACGCAGGTAGGGGCTGGTTTCGTGGGCCAGACGATTGATAAATCGAGATTCGCCGCCGGTCTGGCGGGTGTCTTGTTGTGATGTCATGCGGGCATTTTCATTGATAGTAGCCATGGGCTAGTAGCCATGGGCTAGTAGCCATGGGTTAGTAGCCATTGGGGGATGAGCCATCGAGTGCGACAGGCGGCGTCATTGTACCACAGCCGCGGGGCAGCGGCAACGGCGGCCGCCCAGGAATTCCGAATAAGGGCAAAATAAGTAACTGCTCACCCTGCAGGCCGATTTGGACAGGATGAACAGGATGAACAGGATTTTTGCTCTGTGGTGTGCGAAACTACCGCCACGAGAGTTCGAATATCCTGTCAATCCTGTGAATCCTGTCTGAATTCCAGGCAGGCTGAGCAGTTACCAAAATAAGGTCAAATATAGGCGTTGATCGGACCTGGATTGGAGGCTTCAGCCGGTTTCTTAGCCAGCAAAGCCGCAAACTGCACCGGTTAAAGCCTCGATTCCGGTCACATTTGGAATTCCTGGCGGCCGCCTGACCCCAAGTTGACCGATTTTAGGTTTTACCCCTTTTTCTGGTAAACTATGAATGATAGGAGGCGCATATGTTAGAGAAGATCAATCTCGACAAGGAACTGAAGCGTAAGGAATGGAAGGATCTGCGGCGTCCGCTCCAGCATCGTCTATATGAGCTGGCGCAGGCAGCGTTCGACACGGGCATTCCAACCATCGTCGTGTTCGAGGGATGGGATGCTTCTGGCAAGGGTACCAGCATCAATCTGCTGACTCAACGGCTTGATCCACGCGGTTTCAAGGTGTGGCCGATCCGTGCGCCGCGCACCTATGAACAGGCCCATCCCTGGTTATGGCGTTTTTGGAACAAGCTGCCCAATCGCGGCCAGATTGCCATTTTCGACCGCAGTTGGTATGGCCGCGTGCTGGTGGAGCGGGTGGAACGGCTGACGCCCGAAAGTGAATGGCGCAAGGGCTATCGGGACATTGTGGATTTCGAGCGCACACTGGCCGATGACGGTCACATCCTGGTGAAGTTCTGGATGCACATCAGCAAGAAGGAACAGCGGCGGCGTTTCAAGGCGTTGGAGAAGGATCCGCTGCAGAGTTGGCACGTGCAGCCGGAGGACTGGGAACACCACCGCCAGTATGACAAGTATCTGATGGCCGTGGAGGAGATGCTGGAGCACACGGAGACCGAATGGGCGCCCTGGACGATCATCGAGGCGACCGATCAGCACCACACCTGGTGGCGGGTTTTCAGCGAGGTGGCGGACGCGTTGGCGCGCGGGCTGCGGCTGCGGGGCATTGACCCTGAGTCGGTGATTACGCCGTTGGCTGCGCCGGGCGCGGACGCGGCAGCCGACTCACCGATGGCGGCGAAGACCGTAGCTGAAGAGGCGGCCACGGCCGACGTAGACACGCCTGGCATTGCCCGCATGGCCGAAGACAGCGACGATGCGCGCGACGGTGATGCGCTGGCGCAGGATGACGATGACGACGTTGATTGAAGCACAGAGGAACCACGGAGGTACAGCCATGTCTTCGATTCTATCCCAGGTAGATCTGAGTCTCAGTTTGAGTGAAGATGAATACGTGGAGCAGGTGGTGCGCTACCAGGTTGCCCTGAGCCAGTTGGGCTACCAGGTTTATGTGCAGAAGCGGCCGGTCGTCATGGTGTTCGAAGGCTGGGACGCGGCGGGCAAGGGCGGGGTGATCAAGCGCATCACGGAGAAGATTGACCCGCGCGGCTATGCGGTCTATTCGATTGCGGCGCCGCAGGGCGAGGACAAAACGCATCATTACTTGTGGCGCTTCTGGCGCCGTCTACCGGAGCGAGGGCAGATTGCCATTTTCGACCGGAGCTGGTATGGCCGGGTGATGGTGGAACGGGTCGAGGGCTTTTGCCAGGAGACCGATTGGAAGCGGGCCTATCGCGAGATCAATCAGTTCGAGCGCCAGTTGGTGGATTTTGGCGCCATCATCTTCAAGTTCTGGATTCACATCAGCCCGGAGGAGCAGCTCAAGCGCTTCGAAGAGCGCGCGGGTACGCCCTACAAGGTGTGGAAACTGACGAATGAGGATTGGCGCAATCGCGAAAAGTGGGGTCGCTATGAGGAAGCGGTGGAAGAGATGCTGTTGAAGACCAGCACTCTCTCCGCGCCGTGGACGATCGTCGAAGGGAACGACAAGTGGTGGGCGCGTGTCAAGGTCTTGCGCACGGTGGTGGAAAGCCTGGCGCACGAGCTAAACACGACGCCGGAAATCCTCAAGCTGAAAGGCAGCAAGAAGGGATCGAAGAAGAAGTAGCAGCTCCTGCGGTCGGCGCAGCGACATGACTTATATCATTGGCAGCTTATGCGACCCCATGTTATAATCCACCCGCAAGCAGATGTTGTGCGGCGGGGCGCGAGATCGCCCGAATGGCCTGTCAAGGGAGCTAAGGCCTGTGAATGTTGCAGGGTGCGTCTTTCAGGATTTCCTCATCAGGCGCCGTTTGCCTTCAAGCGGCGCCGTTCTTGCTTCTGTGGGCTGGCCGGCTATTTGCCTCGACGGTCGGTCGTTCGGGCGCCTGACGCCCAGACAGCTTTCCTTGTTTTCTCCTCTCCTCTCGCGGACAGCACGTCCGGCGGCTTTCGCTCCTTGTTGACACGTCTCCCAATGAACCCTCTCCGCCGCAGCAGATGCCCGGTTTGTTTCGATCGAAGCGCACGGTCGTGCGCACCGCTTGCCCCACATCAACAGAGTGAGGCAAGTTCATCTTTATACAACGACGTATGAGGAAACACGTATGGAGAATAACAAGCCCAATCCCTTCGAGATTGCACAGCGCCAACTCGACGAGGCCGCCGCAATCCTGAAACTCGATCCGGCAATGCATGAACTGCTGCGCTGGCCGCTGCGCGAGCTGCATGTCACCCTTCCAGTCAAGATGGATGATGGCGCCACTAAAATTTTTCACGGTTTTCGCGTGCAGTACAACGATTCGCGCGGGCCGACGAAGGGCGGCATTCGCTTCCACCCGGATGAAACCATTGACACGGTGCGCGCTCTGGCCGCGTGGATGACCTGGAAAACCTCGGTGGTTGATATTCCACTGGGCGGCGCTAAGGGCGGCATCATCTGCAACCCCAAGGAGATGTCGGCCGGCGAATTAGAGCGCTTGAGCCGCGCCTACATCCGCCAGGTGGCTCGTATCATTGGACTGGAAAAGGACGTGCCGGCGCCAGATGTCTACACGACGCCGCAAATCATGGCGTGGATGGTGGACGAGTTTTCATTCATGCAGGGCTACAATGAGTTTGGCGTCATCACCGGCAAACCGTTGGCCCTGGGCGGTTCGGCCGGCCGCGGCGATGCCACTGCGCGCGGCGGTATTTTCACCCTGCGCGAGGCCGGCAAGGTGCTCGGCATTGATCTCAAGGGCGCGACTGCGGCCATTCAGGGCTATGGCAACGCCGGCTCTTTCGGCCACAAGTTGGGCGAAGAACTGTTGGGCCTTAAAATTGTGGCGGTGTCGGATTCGCGCGGCGGCATCTACAACAGCCAGGGTCTCGACTATGAGAAGGTAATGGCCTTCAAGCAGGAGACTGGCTCCGTGGTGGGTTTCCCCGGCACGGACAGGGTGACGAATGAAGAACTGCTGGAGCTGGACGTCACGGTATTGATGCCCTCCGCGCTGGAAAATGTCATCACAGAGGCCAACGCGGCCAAGATCCGGGCCAAGATCAGTGTGGAACTGGCGAACGGCCCCACGACGCCGGAAGCCGACCGCATCTTGCACGACCGGGGCGTCTACGTCATTCCGGACTTCCTGTGCAATGCGGGCGGCGTCACCGTCTCCTACTTCGAGATGGTGCAGAACGCGTACGACTACTACTGGGATGAAGACCTGGTGCATGAGCGTCTCGACCGCAAGATGACGACGGCGTTCCATGCTGTGCATAAGATGGCGCAGGAACGTGGGGTTCACAACCGGCTGGCGGCCTACCTGGTGGCGGTCAATCGCGTGGCGGAGGCGATGCGTCTGCGCGGCTGGGCGTAGGGAGAGGCCTCACCTCAACCCCCGGCCCCTTCTCCTCTCCGCACGGCGGAGAGGAGAAGGGGGGATGAAGGGGGCGGCTTGGCTGCGCAGGCGCGGTCTTTTCATTATTGTCATTATTGTATGAGGGGGTGTGCCGATGCATGGCGTGTCTGCATACTCCTTTTTCGTTTTGTACCCATGTTTGCGAGCCGATGAGCCATCATAATGCCTGAACTGCCATCAGACGCACCTTCGATCCTGGAGGTTTATCTTCAACTATCGCAGTATCCGATTCTGGCGCAGCAGATTCGGCGGCGGATGCGCGAGGAGATCTACCGTCGCGGCATCACTACATCGGAGAAGTTCGAGAACGAGGCCCGCGACAAGGCTATCAAGTCGCAGCGCCGCGAAGGGATGATGAACCCGCTGATCGAGGAGGACGCAGGCCAGTGGGAACAGCGGCTGCAGCAAATACGCAACTACCTGACCGACTTCTATTTTGCCTACAACCTGCCGCTCGACCTGCTGCAGCGCCTGATTGATGAGGCGATTACGCAGCGCCTGCCCGGCGGCGACGCCAGCACGCGCCTGACTTTCAACCCGGAGCTGGCGCCGCTCGACTTCTTGCTGCGCAAGGCGCAGCAGTACGAAGACCTGCCGCCGGAGAAGCTCGACCAGGTGCGCCATCACCTGGAAGAGGTCATCGTGGTCCTCATCAAGACGATGATCAGCGACCAATTGAGCTTCATCCACCTGGCCAAGGCGTGGTTCACCGCGGCTGATTTTCGCTATATCCAGGCGCGGCGCATCGGCGGGGGAAAAATTGGGGGCAAGGCCGCGGGCATGCTGCTGGCCTGGAAAATTCTGCAGGCCGCGGCGCCTGACCTGGCGCGGCAGGTGCAGATTCCTCGCTCCTATTTCATCGGCGCGGATGTGTTCTATGATTTTCTGTCGCTGAACGACATCGAGTATATCAATCAGAAGTACAAGACCGCCGAGGAAATCACCGCGGACTACCCGGTGATCGAGCGCGCGTACAGCCAGGCGCATCTGCCCGAAGCGGTGATGGCCCACTTGGGCGATGTCCTGCGCGAGGTGGGCAAGCGGCCGTTGATCGTGCGTTCTTCCAGCCTGTTGGAGGACAATTTCGGCGCCTCCTTTGCCGGCAAATATCAGAGCTACTTCTGCCCCAACCAGGGCGCCGATGAGGAAAACCTGGCCGCCCTGAGCCTGGCGATCCGCCGCGTCTACGCCAGCGCGCACAATCCCGATGCGCTGTTCTACCGCCGGCGCATGGGGCTGCTCGACTACGATGAGCGCATGGCGATTTTGCTGCAAGAGGTGCAGGGTGAGGCGTACCGAGATTACTTTTTCCCGGCCGCCGCGGGCGTGGCGTTTGGCTTTGCGCCCATCGTCTGGAACCCGCGGCTGCGCCGCGAAGAAGGCTTCGTACGCCTGGTCACGGGCCTGGGCACGCGCGCCGTGGAGCGCGTGGGCGAGGATTACCCGCGCCTGGTGACGCTCAGTCACCCTCTCCTGCGGCCGGAAATCTCACCCAGCGCCATCCGCCGCTACTCGCAGCGCCTGATTGATGTCATTGATCTCAAGAAAAATGAACTGACCACGCTGCCGCTGCGCCAGGTGTTGGACTGGCAATACCCGCACCTGCGCTGGCTGGCTGCCCTGGACAAGGGCGATACCCTGCTGCCGATCTTCTCGCTTGGCCCGGAGCTGGCGTCCGCGCGCCTGGTGCCTACGTTCGACAACCTGCTGCAGCGCACCAGTTTCGTGTCGCTGCTCAAAACAGTGCTCGCGACCCTGGCCCACCACTACGGCGCACCCGTGGACATGGAGTTTGCGCTCGGTTTCGTGCCCGGCGTCAAACAGCCAGAACTCGTTCTGCATCTCTTGCAGTGCCGGCCGCAAAGCACCATGAACGGCGAGGCGGTCAGCGCGGCGCCCGCTGATTTGAACGAGGCCGATCGTTTTTTGCTTGCTCATCGCATGGCGCCCAAAGGTCGTGTGTCTAAGATCGAGTATGTCATTCTGGTGGACCCGACTGCTTACGATAATCTGCGTGAGCCGTCGCAAAAGCGCGAGGTGGCGCGCTGCGTCGGTCGGTTGAACCGTAGCCTGGTCAACCATCCGTTCATGCTGATTGGGCCAGGGCGCTGGGGTTCGGCCAACCTCGACCTGGGCGTGCCGGTGACCTACGCGGACATCTTCAACGCCAAGGCGCTGGTGGAGATGGCGGTGACGCACAAGGGCATCACGCCGGAACCGTCCTACGGCACCCACTTCTTTCAGGACCTGGTCGAGTCGCGCATCTATCCACTGGCGCTCTACCCGGATGACGGCCGCGATTGGCTGAACCAGGCTTTTCTCCACCAGGCGCCGAATCAACTGGCCGAGTTGTCGCCCCAGGATGCCGGGCTGACCGCCTGCGTCAAGGTGATCCACATCCCCTCCACGCGCGACGGCCAGGTGATGGAGCTGCGCATGGACGGCAGACTGGGGGTGGCCTACTTTACGCACGCCGCGGCGTAGTCGTGGACCCCCCTGAGAGCATGGAAAGTAGAGATTTCGTTTGGAATTGCTGGCGGCCAGCCCTGCGGCTTTGACGACATGCACTTCATCGGGTAAAATCGCAGGCGAAATTCGCTTTGCGTTCCCCCATCTGGCAAGTGTGTTGATTTCGGATCGAGGTGTTAGATTGAGTAAATTCTACTACGGCGGGCAGGCGGTCATGGAAGGGGTGATGATGCGCGGGCGTCAGCGCATGGCCGTGGCTGTGCGTAACCCCAGCGGTGAGATCGTGGTGCATGAGGAGCCGTTGACAGCTCGCATCTATACCAGTTCGTGGGGCCAATGGCCATTCGTGCGCGGCCTTTCGCTGCTCTGGGACACCCTGGGCCTGGGCATGCGGGCGCTGATGTGGTCGGCTGATGTGGCGATGAGCGAAGAGGAAGAGAAGATCGAGTTCAAAGGCCCAATGGCCTGGACGACGGTGGCTTTCTCTTTGCTGGTCTCTGTCGGCCTCTTTTTTCTGCTGCCATCTTCCATCGCCCATTTTCTGGAACGCTGGTTCCCTGGCCGCGCGGCCAGCGCGGTGATCGAAGGGGTGGTGCGCCTGGTGCTGTTCGTGGTCTATCTGTGGGCCATCGGCCTCATGCCGGACATTCGCCGCGTGTTCATGTACCACGGCGCGGAACACAAGACGATCAACGCCTACGAAGCGGGCGCGGCGCTGACGCCGGAAGAGGTGCGCAGGTTCACGGTGCAGCACCCGCGCTGCGGCACCAGCTTCTTGTTCATCGTGGTGGCGCTTTCGATCGTGCTCTTTGCGCCGTTCCATTTCGACCAATGGTATCTGCGCCTGGCCTCGCGCCTGCTGCTGATTCCGGTCCTGGCCGGGATTGCCTACGAGTTCATCCGCTTCAGCGCCAGTCATCTCGATAACC
>JAYRVL010000715.1:0-1916 GCA_041918575.1 Anaerolineae bacterium
GAGAGTCTGGCGCCGGCCTATGCCGTCATGGACGCCAACCCAGAGGTGTCAACCATTGACCTGGTGACGATCGGTTGTCCCCATGCCAGCCTGAGCGAAATCCAAGCCGTGGCCGACGCGGTGCGCGGTCAAAAACTGGCGACGCGGCTGTGGGTGACGACCGCCCGTTCGATCCGCCAGCGCGCGGAGGCGGCCGGCTGGGTGCAGGACATCGAGGCCGCCGGCGGCCTTGTGGTAGCCGACACCTGCGCGGTGGTGGCGCCCGTCAAGCAGTTGGGCATCAAGAGCATGGCGACGAACGCGGGCAAGATGGCCTGCTACGCGCCGGCGCACAGCGGCGTGACCATGCGTTTTGGAGAGCTGGCGCAGTGCATCGAAGCTGCGCTGACCGGGCAGTGGCCGGAGCAACTGTGAGCGGTCAACAACTGGCGCGCAAGGCCCGTTTCGAGTAAAATAAAATGAGAACAGCGCCGCGACAACGCGTCGCGTCATAGAACAACGGGAGGGGATGAAGAGGTGACGGCAATCTACGATCAGTCCAGCTTGACCGACATCCGGCAGGCGGTGGAGCGGTGGGAACAATCCACCTTGCAGCCTGCGCTGGCGCAGACGGCCGAGCGCCAGCCTGAGTTCATCACCACATCGAGTGCGCCGGTCAAGCGTCTGTACACGCCGCTGGATGTGGCCGGTATGGACTACGGCCAGGACTTGGGCCTGCCGGGCGAGTTTCCTTTCACCCGCGGGGTTTACCCCACCATGCACCGCGGCCGCCTGTGGACCATGCGTATGTTTTCGGGCTTTGGCGCCGCGGAGGAGACCAATGCCCGTTACAAGTATCTCCTGAGCCAGGGCAACATGGGCCTTTCGGTGGCCTTCGACATGCCCACCCTCTATGGCTATGACACGGATGCGGAGGAAGCGCTGGGCGAATTTGGCAAATGCGGGGTGGCGATCAGCTCGCTGGCCGACATGGAGATTCTGTTCGACGGCATCCCCCTGGGCGCTGTCAGCACTTCGATGACCATCAACAGCCCGGCCGCGATCATTTGGGCCATGTACATCGTGGCTGCGGAAAAGCAAGGCGCGCCACGCCGGCAGTTGCGCGGCACGCTGCAAAACGACATCCTCAAAGAGTTCATTGCCCAGAAGGAATTTCTCTTCCCGCCCAATCACTCCATGCGCCTGGTGGTGGACACCATCGAGTTCGGCACGCAGCAGATGCCGCTCTGGAACACCGTCAGCATTTCGGGCTATCACATCCGCGAGGCGGGCAGCACAGCCGTGCAGGAATTGGCCTTTACCCTGGCCGATGGGCTGGCCTATGTGGATGCCTGCATCGCCCGCGGCATGAACGTAGACGATTTCGCGCCGCGCCTCTCCTTTTTCTTCAACGCGCACAACGACTTCTTCGAAGAAATTGCCAAGTACCGGGCCGGGCGCCGCATTTGGGCGCGCATCCTGCGTGAGAAATACGGCGCGCAGGACCCGCGCTCGTGGATGCTGCGCTTTCATACCCAAACGGCCGGCGTCAGCCTGACCGCGCAGCAGCCGGAGAACAACATCGTGCGCGTGGCCGTGCAGGCGCTGGCAGCCGTCCTCGGCGGCACCCAGTCGCTGCACACCAATTCGATGGACGAGGCGCTGGCCCTGCCCAGCGCCAAGGCGGTCACCATTGCGCTGCGCACGCAGCAGATCATCGCGGCCGAAAGCGGCGTCACCCACACGATTGATCCACTGGCCGGCTCGTTCTTCGTCGAAGCCTTGACCAACGAGACCGAAACCCAAGCGCTGCACTATCTCAAGCGTATCGAGGCGTTGGGCGGGGTCATTCCGGCCATCGAGGTCGGTTTCATGCAGCGGGAGATTGCCGAGGCGGCCTATCGGTACCAGCAGGAAATTGATACACACCGCCGCAC
>JAYRVL010000716.1:0-3250 GCA_041918575.1 Anaerolineae bacterium
CATCCCGATGCGCATCGAGATCGTCCCAGTCGGTCAGGGCCACCAACAGCTGCGGAATCACCGGCGCCAGCGTGGCCGGGCGGTGCAGGGCCATGTCGGCCAGCCTGGCCGCGGCCTGCTTCTGCCGGTCCTTGTCGTCGCCGTGCAGCAGCGCGACGACATCGGGCAGGGCCAGATCGCCAACCGAGACAGCCGGCGCCTGCATCGCGGCCGATTCATCCCCTGACGCGACGGCAAGAGCGCTTTCCTCCAGGGCAGTCATTCCAGGTGTCGTCATAGGTCATTCCTCATCTTTCCGGCGGTCGAAAATCTATTCTTCTGACTGATTTCAGTGTAACACACATGACGCAGTGCGTCAAGACGTTGACGCCAAACGTCCGCCCGTGACTGCATTCGGCGAGCCAACCCCACCAAACCTGCTTGAGCGGGTTTGGCCCCAAATTGCCTCGCGTGACAATTTGGAGTAAACTCCCCCAATCATCGTGCGCCCCCGACCGGCCATCGGCGCTGCAAAGCCCGATTCCATCTGGAGGAATTCATCGTGCGTCCGCCTGCTGAAGCAACCGAAAAGGTCCCTCTCGTCACCAAATTGGCGTTCGGCGCGGGAGATGTCGGCCCAGCCATCGCCACCGCCATCATGTCCTTCTTCCTGCTCTTTTTTCTGACCGACGTGGCCCGCCTTTCTCCGGCCGTGGCCGGCGTCATCCTGCTGCTCACCAAAATCTGGGATTCTGTCAACGACCCGATCATCGGCGTGCTCTCCGACCGCATCAAGACGCGTTGGGGCCGCCGCCGACCCTGGTTCCTGTTTGGCGCCGTCCCCTTCGGCCTCACCTTCTTCCTGCTCTTCCTGACGCCTCAGGTCAGCGACAACGGCAAATTCTGGTACTACCTGATCGTCTCCCTGCTCCTGGACACCGCCTTCACGGTGGTCAACGTGCCGTACACCGCGCTGACGCCCGAACTGACACGCGACTACGACGAGCGCACCAGCCTGAATTCCTTTCGCTTTGCTTTCTCCATTGGCAGCGGTCTGATTGCCGCCGTGGTGCATCCCCTCATCGTCAACGCCGTGCAGCCGGGCATGAGCCTCCAGGCCGCCTATGCCGTATCGGCCGGCGTCTGGGCCATCTGCGCCACCCTGCCCTTCTTCTTCGCCTTCTGGGGCACCTACGAACGTCACCAGGAGTCGGAACAGGAGGAGATCCCGTTCATTGACGGCCTCAAGATCACCTTCAGGAACCGCGCCTTCCGCTACGTCACCGGCATCTACCTCCTCTCCTGGCTGGTGGTGCAGACAGTCTCCACCATCGTCATCTACTACATGACCTATTGGTTGCGCCAGCCTGGGCTGACGCCGGTAGTCATCCTAGCGGTGCAGGGCAGCGCGCTCATCTGGCTCTTCATCTGGACGGCCGTCAGCCGCCGCATCGGCAAGAAAGGCGTCTACTACCGCGGCATGGTCTTTTGGATCGCGGTGGCCTTTGCCATCTTCCTGGTGCAGCCGGGTTGGCCCAGTTGGGTCATCATCGCGCTGGGCGCGCTGGCCGGCGTTGGCGTGGCCACGGCCTACCTGGTGCCCTGGGCCATGCTGCCCGATGTGATCGAGCTGGACGAGCTGGAAACCGGCAAGCGCCGCGAAGGCGCGTTCTACGGCTTCTTCGTCCTCCTGCAGAAGCTCGGCCTGGCGCTCGGCCTCTTCCTGGTCAGCCAGGCGCTCACCTGGAGCGGCTACATCACGCCGCCCGCCGGCGTTACCGAAGCCATTGTACAGCCGGACAGCGCGCTGCTCGCCATTCGCCTGATGATCGGCCCCATCCCCGCCTTCATCCTGGCGGCCGGCATCTACCTGGTCTACAAATTCCCCATCACCAAAGAGAACCACGAAGAAACGCTGCGCGAGCTGGCGCGACGCCGCGCGGCTGCCACTCTCTCAGCCTGATCAACGCATGAAAAGTCTCAGCAAGAATCGCAACATCACCATCCTGTTCTTCACCATGATCGTGGTCATGCTCGGCTTTGGCCTGATCATCCCCATCTTACCGTTCTACATCGAGGAATTCGGGGCCAGCGGCAAGGAGTTGGGCGCGCTCATGGCGACCTTCTCGATCATGCAGTTCATCTTTTCCCCGCTCTGGGGCGCCCTCTCCGACCGCTTTGGGCGCAAGCCCATTCTGATGATCGGCGTCCTGGGCAACGTCCTGGCGCAGGTGCTGATAGGCTTCTCCACACAGTTATGGATGCTCTTCATGGCGCGCGGCCTGTCCGGCATCCTGTCCGCGGCCACGCTGCCCACCGCCATGGCCTACATCAGCGACAGCACCTCGGACACGGAGCGCAGCGGCGGCATGGGCATCATCGGCGCCGCGCAGGGCATCGGCATGGTGCTGGGGCCGGGCATTGGCGGCTGGCTGGCCGGCCAATCGCTGCAAACCCCCTTCTTCGCGGCGGCCGGGCTTTCCGCGCTGGCGCTGCTCATGATCGCGCTGATCTTTCCGGAATCGCTGCCCAAGTCCGCGCGCAACCACGAGCAAAAGGTGCGCGGGATCAACCTGCGTGAGTTGTGGCAGGCGCTGATCGGCCCGGTCGGCTTCCTGTTCTTCCTGGCCTTCCTGCTCAACTTCGCCCTCGCCAATTTCGAAGGCGTCTTCGGCCTCTACACCCAGCAGCGCTTCCTATACGGCCCGCGCGAGGTCGGCCTGGTGCTGATGGTAATCGGCGTTGTCTCGGCCATCGTCCAGGGCGCGCTGACCGGCCCGGTGACGCGACGTTGGGGCGATGTCCTGGTGCTCAAGGCTGCGCTGTTCGGCAGCGCCATCGGCTTTTTCATCATGCTGGAAGCCAACAATACGATCACCCTGCTCCTTACCGTCATGTTCTTCGTCACCAGCAACGCCATGCTGCGCCCCGGCGCCTCCTCGCTCATCTCCAAGCGCTGGCCCGGTCCCCAGGGCGTGGCCATGGGGCTGACCAACGCCTTCATGAGCCTGGGACGCATGCTCGGCCCCCTGTGGGCAGGATTCGCCTTCGATCTCAATCTGACGTTTCCCTACCTGACCGGCGGTTTCATCATGCTGCTCGGTTTTCTTGCCAGCGCAACCTGGCTGAGCGAAGTGCGCAGCGCGCCGGCCGAGTCACCCCACGCGGCGCCCCTGGAATAGCAGTCGCCGCATGAGCAGATGCCGCCCGAATAAAAGAAGGGCTGCCAGGTAAAACCCGGCAGCCCTTCTTCTCTGCACATGCCGCGTGC
>JAYRVL010000717.1:0-1763 GCA_041918575.1 Anaerolineae bacterium
ACGCTGCCGCCGGCAACTACATGGTCACGCTGACGGTCACCGACAATCAGGGAGCGAGTGGCGCAAATAGCTCCACCATCGTGGTGACGACAGCCGGTCAAACGTCAACGACGACCGCCCTGACAAGTTCGCAGAACCCCTCTGTGTCCGGCAGCAGCGTCATCTTCACCGCCACGGTCAGCGGCGCCAGCCCCACCGGCACCGTCGCCTTCACCGACAACGGCACCGCCATCGCCGGTTGCGCCAGCATCGCCCTTGCCGGTACCACCGCGCAATGCGGTACCAGCGCCCTCGCCACCGGCAGCCATGCCATCGTCGCCGCCTACGCCGGCGATGCCGCCAATGCACCCTCCACCAGCCCAACGCTCACCCAGGTCGTCTCCACCGCCACCACCGGCGTCAATGTCGCCCTCGCCAGCAACGGTGCGATTGCCTCGGCCTCCAGCACCTATGCGGCCTCCGGCAACTATGTCGCGACCGGTACCAACAACGGAGACCGCAAGGGAACCAATTGGAGCAATGGCGGCGGCTGGAACGACGCCACCGCCAGTGTTTTTCCCGATTGGGTGCAGGTCACCTTCCCCACTGCGCAGACCATCGGCGAGATCGACGTCTTCACGGTGCAGGACAGTTACAGCAGCCCCATCGAGCCGACCCTGACCACCACCTTCAGCCAGTACGGCATCACCGCCTTCGAGGTCCAATACTGGACCGGCGGCGAATGGGCCGCCGTCCCCGGCGGCATCGTCACCGGCAACAACAAGGTCTGGCGACAATTCACCTTCGCCCCCATCACCACCGACCGTATCCGCGTCCTCGTCACCGGCGCCCTCGCCAGCTATGCGCGTATCACCGAGATCGAGGCGTGGAGCCAGTAGTCGCCTGGTTTGAAGGCAGTGTTCAGACGAGCAGCCTGCTTAGCTGTTCGGATCGCCGGCTGTCTCCGGCGCTACTGCGGTGCCGACAAGCAGGCATGAATGGCTCAGCAGCAATCCCAGCCCGGGCACGAGACGGATCAGAGCACGGGCCGGGCCAGTTTCCAGCAGTGGCTGAAGCCATTTCAAGGAGCCGGGCATGATGGGAATCCAGTTGATCCGTACGTTCTCCAGCCCGGCGTCCCGCATTAGCCGTTTCATGCGCCGGGGCGACTCATAGCGTAGATGCACCGGCTTTCCCCGCCACCAGCGGGAGAACCGTTGCGCGACGTTGGCGACACAGGCGCCATTCAGCGCATCTACCCACACTTCGCCACCCGGCTTGACCTGTGCCGCCAGCTCGCGCACCGCGGGGCCGGATTCGGTCAGCGCCTGCATCACACCAAAACACAGCACACCGTCGAAGCCGCCCGGCCGCAACGGCAGTCGGGTGACATCGGCGACGGCCCACAGACAACTCCAGGTGTCGCGTGCCTTGGCCTTCGCCGCCGCAGGCTGACAGTAGTCCAGCCCCACCACCTCGGCCCCCTGGCTGGCAAGGAAACGGGCGTAGGTGCCGGCGCCGCAGCCGGCATCCAGCCACAGGAGGTTGTCACTCAATGGAATTTGTTCCAGAACTTTCTTGTAAAGCGGCAGAAAAAACGGTTCAAAGTGCCTGGACCAGTAATGAGGAGCAATGCTCCAGAGTTTTCCCTGAATTTCTTTGGTTTTCATCCGATAAGGTTTTTTAGTGAATTTTAAATTCGGATGCAAACCTATTTTGCCGCCCGCTCACGGGTTTTGCTGAAAAGTCCAGAGATCTTGCTTAAAGGTTCAGGATGTTTGCAG
>JAYRVL010000718.1:0-2542 GCA_041918575.1 Anaerolineae bacterium
ACCCCATCGTCGAAGCCCAGGCGCTCGCCCGCCTGCACCTTGACAACCAGGTCTGCCAGCTCAGTCGTTCGTTCAGTAACAATCATCATCTTACTCCAGTTCGTTCAAGAAAAACACCAATCATAGTAACTCCGGCTGCGGTCGGCATAGCGTCCACGCCGGTGGACGCCCGGCGGTACGCCCATCAGGCGCGATTTCAATCGCTCTGAGCGGGCGCCAATCAGGATGACCGCACCAGCAGCGCGACCAGCGTCGCGACGAAGGCGATCACGCTGATGTAGCCGTTGACGGTGAAAAAGGCCAGGTTGACCTTGCTCAAATCGTCGGGCCGCACCAGGCTGTGCTCATAGGCCAGCAGCAGGCAGACCAGCGCCAGTCCCAGCCAGAAGGGCCAGCCCAACGGCGCCAGCAGACCAACGAAGAGCAGCGTCAGCACGGTGAAAAAATGGCACAACTGCGCCAGGCGCAGCGCCGCGGCCACGCCGAAGCGGGCCGGAATGGAATAAAGCCCTTCGCGGCGGTCGAACTCCACATCCTGGCAGGCGTAGATCAGATCGAAGCCGGCGATCCAAACCGTGACGGCGAACCAGAGCAGCCAGGGCAGCGGGCCAGCGAGATCGCCGGTCACTGCGGCCCACGCGCCGGCCGCGGCCGCGCCGTCGGTCAGGCCCAGGACAAAATGGCTCAGCCAGGTGAAGCGCTTGGTGAAGCTATAGCCGATCAGGGCAACGACCGCCAGGGGCAGCAGGCGCACCACGAACGGGTTGAGCATCCACGCGGCCAGGGTCAGGATGCCCAGGGAGAGCGCGGCAAAGAGCCAGGTCTGCTGCACGGAGAATTCGCCGCGGGGAATGGGGCGATTGGCGGTGCGTGGATTGGCCGCGTCGAGGCCGGCATCCACCGCGCGGTTGACCGCCATGGCCAGCGTGCGCGCCGCGGCCATCGCCGCCGTGATCCAGATGAACTGCGGCCAGGTGGGCCAACCGCCGGCTGCCAACACCATGCCCAAATAGGCGAAGGGCAGGGCGAAGATGGTGTGCTCGAACTTGATCATTTCCAGGAAGGTGCGCACTCGTTTCATGACATTCCATCCTCAGGCCAGAATGGCCGCCGGTACTCGTTTCATGACATTCCATCCTCAGGCCAAAATGGCCGCCGGTACGAAAGTGGATCGCGGCAGCGCTCCCAGCCGTGAGGGAATCGGCGTAGGCGCCAGTTCAGCTTCGCTGTAAGGCCGGTCGAACGTGCGCGCCAGGTGATAGCGGCTGTCACGCTGCGCCGGGGTGAAGCCGGCCATGCGAATCTGTCTGTGTAGTTCGTAGACGGTCATACGCGGGTTTTCTTCGGTGTAGGCGTTGGCCGCGCTGACCACGTTTTCTTCCAACATCGTGCTGCCAAAGTCATTGGCGCCGGCGTAGAGCGCGCGGCGCGCGGTCTCCAGCCCTTGCGTCGGCCAACTGGCCTGGAAGTTCTGGAAATTGTCCAGGTAGATGCGCGCCACCGCGTTGGTGTGCAGATACTCGTCGTAGTTGGCGCCGTATCTGGCCCGATGGCGGCTGCGGCCCAGGCTGTTGGTCGCGCTGAGCTGCGCCGTCCACATGATGAACGCGGTGAAGCCATTCCCGTGCGCCGCCAGGCTCTCCGCCTGCAGGTTGCGCAGGTTGGTCAGCGAGTTGATGCGATTTTGCAGCGTTTCCCCAAAGCCGATGACCATCGTGGCCGAAGTGGTCATGCCCAGGCGCTGCGCGATGCGCATGGCCTCCAGCCACTCCGCGGTGCGGGTCTTCTTGGGGGTGATGCGCTTGCGCACCTCATCGTCCAGGATTTCGCCGCCGCCGCCCGGCAGGCCATCGAGACCGGCCGCCTGCAAGCGACGCAGCACCTGCGCCATCGTCATCCCTTCGATTTTGGCAATCGCCTCGATCTCCGACGGGCTGAAGCAGTCCAGCTCGATTTCAGGGTAGGTGGCCTTCAGCCAGCGCAGCATTTCTTCGTACCATTCGATGCGCAGGTCGGGATTGTGTCCGCCCTGCATCAGGATGCGCGTGCCGCCCCAGGCGATCAGTTCTTCGATCTTTTCGCCAATCTCGGCCTTCGTGCGTACGTAGACTTCGGGATGCCCCGGCACGCGGTAGAACGAGCAGAACTGGCAGTCGGTCGTACACGCGTTCGTATAGTTGATGTTGCGATCCACCAGGTAAGTCACCTGGCCGGGCGTGGTGCGCGCCAGGCGCAGTTGATGCGCCACCGCCATCGTCGCCTCCGGATCGCCGTCCTGGTACAGGATCAACCCTTCGTCCGGCGTCAGGCGCTCGCCTTGCGCGGCCTTCGCCAAAATATCATTTATGTTCATCACATCAATTCACTGTTTGATCGTCACTGCAGGGCCTGCCTGGAATTCAGACAGGATTCACAGGATTGACAGGATATTCGAACTCTCGTGGCGGTAGTTTTGCACACCACAGAGCAAGAATCCTGTTCATCCTGTTCATCCTGTCAAATCAACTTGCAGGGTGAGCAGTTACGTTTGATCTAATTATTG
>JAYRVL010000719.1:0-13895 GCA_041918575.1 Anaerolineae bacterium
CTCTGCGCTCCCTGCGACTTCTGCAGTGAAAAAACAGGAGAAACCACTATTCGGCGGCGGGCGGCGCGGCGTCGTCCTCCGCGTCCGGGCCGTCTTCCCAACTGATGATCCAAACGCAGGCGCCGGCCAATAGAATGGTAATGACAATCAAGGCCAGCCACTGCAAAGCCGTAAAACCGACGCTCCAGGCCGACCAGACCAGGATGATGACCATGCCGATCGCCAACGCGATCCACATCGCCAGGTAAGGATGTCGCTCGTAGAATGTTCGTAAATTGTTCATGAGATCGTCTCTTCTGAAAAAATCATGCGGGCTGTTCTTGATCCCCGATCAGATCGCGCCACGCCGCCTCCACCTGCGCACGGGTTTCTGCCAGCGCGCCGCTGTTGTCAATCACCACATCCGCGCGCCGAATCTTCTCCTCCTGCGGCGGCTGGGCATGGATGCGCAGCTCCGCCTCCGTCCGACTGAGCTGCCGTGTGCGCAGCAGCCGCTCCACCTGCTGCTCGACCGGGGCCGTCACCACCCACACCGTATCGCACAGCGTCAGGCTCAAGCCGGCTTCCAGCAGCTTGATCGCCTCGATCACCACCACCGGCGCCTGGCTGGTTGCCAGGCGCTCTTGGATACGCACGAACACGGCCGGATGCACAATCGCCTCCAGGCGCTGCAGCGCGGCCGCGTCCCGAAACACCTGGCCGCCCAGTTTGACCCGGTCAATGGCGCCGTCGGCCGCTAGAACGTCGGCGCCAAACGCAGCCACAATCCCTTCGTAGGCCGCTTCGCCGGGCCGCATCACTTCGTGCGCCACCCGGTCCGCGTCAATCACGTCCGCGCCCAGGCTGCGCAGCATCGCCATCACTGTACTTTTGCCAACGCCGATGTTGCCCGTCAGGCCAATCACTTTGCTTGTCATCGCGCTACGCCAGCTCCGCCCAGGCCGTCATCAGCGCCTCGATGTCGGCCTGCACGGCCTGATGCTCAGCCGCCAGGTCGGTAATGCGCTGCACGTCCGCCGCGTCGCTGGCCTGCGCCAGGCGCAGCTCGATCTCCGTCAGGGCCGCTTCGCGCGCGTGAATCTGCGTCTCCAGATCGCTGGCCTGCGCGGCGCGAGCCTCTGCGGCCTTGCGCTGACGGCGATCTTCCTTCATGCGCTCCCGATCCTGCCCGCTATCGGTCGGCATTTCCTCGCGGCGCTGGGCAGCCGCTTCGGCCTTTTCCATCTCCCGCTGGCGCAAATAGCCCTGGTAGCCGCCCTTATAGATGGAAAGCTCACCGCCGGCCAGCGCCCACACCTCATCGGCTAACGCATCCACCAGGTAGCGATCGTGCGACACCAGCAGCACCGTCCCCGGGAAGCGGTCCAGCACTTCCTGCAAGATCTCTTGCGAGGCCACGTCCAAGTGGTTGGTCGGCTCGTCCAGGAGCAGGAAATTGGCGCCCTGCAAGGTCAGCCGCGCCAGCGCCACCCGGCTGCGCTGACCGCCGCTGAGCACGCTGATCGGCTTGAACACATCGTCGCCAGAGAAAAGAAAACGACCCAGGAAGTTGCGCGCCTGCGCCAGCGGCAAATTCTCGATTTCCAAAATGGCGTCGAGCACCGTCTGCTGCGGGTTCAGGCCAGCGCTGGCCTGCGCCAGGTAACCGGTGATGACGCTGGCGCCCAGGCGTGCGGATCCGGCCAGCGGTTTGATCTGTTCCAGGATCGTCTTGACCAGGGTGGTTTTGCCGGAGCCGTTGGGGCCGATCAGGGCCACGCACTGCCCGCGGCGGATTTCCAGGTCTGGCACGCTGACCAGCGGATGCTGGCGACGCCAGGCCGCGTCAGGCGTTTGGCGGCTGCGCCAGGCCCCGTCGTAACGTTCCGCGGCGCGCTCGTCATGCGCTTGCGCGCCGTTGCCGCCGGGCGGCGCATCCACATAGCCCACCACCAGGTTCTTGGTGCGCAGAACGATGTCGCCGCTGCGCACCTCAGTGGTCAGCCCCAGGCGCAGCGTCTTCATCTCCAGCGGCCGCTCGATCAGCTCATCGCGCTTGAAGCGGTCGAGACGCGTCAGGCGGCCGCGCGCCTCCTTGGAACGCTGCCCAGCCTTGTAACGTTGGATGAAGGCTTCGGTCTCGGCAATGAACTCCTGCTGAGCCTCCCATTCCCTGCGCCGGGCAGACAGGCGGTCGGCGCGCTGCTGCACAAACGCCGAATAGTTGCCGCGGTAGGCATCCAGCCGCCCCTGCGCCATTTCCCAGATACGAGTCACGACCCGATCCAGAAAATAGCGATCGTGCGCCACCACCACCAGGCTGCCCGGCCATTCGAGCAGGGTCTGCTCCAGCCATTCCACCGCCTCCAGATCGAGATGGTTGGTCGGCTCATCGAGCAGCAGCAGATCGGGCTGTTCCAGGATCAGGCGAGCGAGCAGGGCGCGAGTGCGTTGACCGCCGCTGAGCACCGCCAACGGTTTGGTGTACTCCTCGACGCTGAAGCCCAGGCCGGTCAACACCTGCTGCATGCGCAGTTCATAGGTATAGCCGCCGCCCACATCGAAGGCCAGTTGCAGTTCGCCATAGCGGGCCAATAGACGATCGTGCTCTTCGCCGTCCTGCGTTGCGGCCAGCGCATTTTCCAGCGCGGCCAACTGCGCCTGCTGAGCGCGCAGATCAGCGAAAACCTGGATGACGTCATCCCACAGCGTGCGCGACCCGGCCGGCGGCGGGTCTTGCGGGAGATAGCCGATTCGCAGGCCGCGCTTGAGTGCAACTTGCCCCGCGCTCAGCGATTCCAGTCCGGCTAACATGCGCAGCAGCGTGGTTTTGCCTTCACCGTTGGGGCCAACCAGCCCAATGCGATCGCCGTGCTCCACGCGGCAATCCACCGCGCTGAACACATCGAGCGCGCCGAATGATTTACTGAGTCCCTGGGCTACCAAAACCGACATGGCGCCGATTATACCACCCACACTTGAACCGCGCCAACACCGACGCAGGAGAGCCAGGAATTCCAAATGTAAACGGAATGGCTGCCCATAAATGGGCCTGCGCTCCTCGTTCGGGCGGTTTTGGCCCAAGATCCCCGAGATAGGTGGACAGCAAGAGGGATTGTGGGCGTTGGAAAGCTATATTTGGAACTGCTGGTCTGCTGGCGCGGCGCAGGGCCTTGCGGTAAAATAACCGTACCCGACAGAAAGGCGAAAGCAGATGTCAGAACAACTCTTTTCTTTTGCAAACATGGGGCAAACCCTGTTTGGCATGCTTCACATGCCGCCCGGCCCTGGCCCATTTCCGGCCGTGCAGCTCTTTCATGGCTTTACGGCCGACCGCAACGAGCACCATTTCCTCCTGGTCAAGGCGGCGCGGGCGTTGGCGGCGGCCGGTTTCGTGGTGCAACGGTTCGATTTCCGCGGCTCCGGCGAGAGCGAGGGCGATTTCAACCAGGTTACCATCGAAGGCGAAATCAGCGACGCGCTGGCCGCGCGCGCCTGGCTGGCCGGCCATCCGGCGGTTGACTCGACCCGCATGGGAGTCTGCGGCATCAGCGTGGGCGGCGCGGTGGCTGCCTGCCTGGCCGGCCGCACGCGCAACGTGCCGGCCCTGGTGCTGTGGGCGCCGGTGGGCGATCCGGCGCGGGTCTTCAGCCAGGCCGGCAGCGGCGGCGGCTTTGCGCCGGCGCCGGTCGAGGGCGGCATGGACATTGGCGGGCTGATCGTCGGCCCGGGCATGATTGCCGATGTGCTGCGCCTGCGGCCGACCGC
Source organism: Anaerolineae bacterium (assembly GCA_041918575.1). GTDB lineage: Bacteria > Chloroflexota > Anaerolineae > SSC4 > Amarolineaceae > Amarolinea. The sequence continues at coordinate 3,748 of JAYRVL010000719.1, forward strand.
AGAGGTGTGCGGCCATGCCGGCGCGGTCCTGGTCATTCAGGGCACAGCCGACCAAACCGTGCCCCCGTACAACGGCGAGATGTACCGCAAGGCGTTGGGCGAACGCTGCACCCTGGTCTGGATCGAAGGCGCCGATCACACCTTTTCGCGCACCTGGTGGGAGCGCGAGGTGATCGGCCTGACCGTGGCGCACTTTAGCAGCCAATTGGCGCCAACCGCATGAACTACCAGGTCCCGTTTGGCCGCGGCAGCCTCAGCTTCACACCGCCCGCGGGCATGACGCTCGATGTCATCAGGCCGCCAACGCCCGCGGCCCTGCCCGACTTTCCTGCCGCGCTGGCCGCGGCCCTGCGCCATCCCCTGGCCGCGCCGCGGCTGCGCGAGCTGGCGCGACCGGATAGCCGGATTTGCCTGGTCTTCACCGACGCCACGCGCGCCTGCCCGGACGAGCTGCTCGTGCCGGCGTTGCTGGCCGAGCTGCACGCGGCCGGCGCGCCGGCTGCCAACATCACCCTGCTCTGCGCCACAGGGCTGCATCGCGCCAGCACACTGGCCGAAAAGACGGCCAAGCTGGGCGCGGACATCGTAGCTCGCTATCGCATCGTGGATCATGACGCGATGCAGGACGTGGTGAGCCTGGGCCAGACTGACAGCGGCATCCCGCTCACGGTCAACCGCCTGGCCGCGGCCGCCGACCTGCTGTTGGCAACCGGCGTTGTCGAACCGCATCAGTACGCCGGGTTCAGCGGCGGCAGCAAAACAGTGGCGGTGGGAACGGCTGGCGAGGCCATGATTGCCTGGACGCACGGGCCGGCCATGCTCGATCAACCCGCTGTGCGCCTGGGCAACCTGGCGGGCAACCCGTTTCAAGCGGCGGTGCGCGAGGCTGGGCGCCGGGCCGGGCTGCGCTTCGTGCTCAACGTGGCCCTGACGGACCACGGCCAGCCCTGGGCCGTGGCAGCCGGCGCGCCCGATGCCGTTCACGATCACCTGGCCGGCCTGGTGCAGCGGGTCAGCGCGGTGACGGCGGCTGCGCCCTACGATGTGATCATTGCCGGCGTGGGCTTTCCCAAGGATCAGAATTTCTATCAGGCCAGCCGGGCCGCAACTTATGTGGCCCTGACCGCGCGGCCGGCGCTGGCGCCGGATGGGGTGATCGTGCTGCCGGCGTCGTGCCCGGAGGGCATGGGCCAGGGCGCGGGCGAGCAGCGCTTTGCCGCGCTGATGCGGGCCGGCGCGGATCGGCCGGCTGACCTGCTGGCCGAGCTGCGCCGGCGGGGCTTTCCGCCGGGCAGCCAGCGCGCCTATCTGTTGGCGCAGGTGCTGGTGCAGCATCCGGTGGTGGTGACCGGCGCGCTCTGTCCTGAGGAGATAGCTGCGGGTCATCTCAGGACAGCCGTCAGCCTCGAAGAGGCCCTGGCGTGGGCGCAGGCGCATCTCGGCCGGCCGCCGAGCGCGGCGCTGATACCGCACGCCCTGACGACGGTGCTGACGCTGGCGTCATGATCTCCGTGGCCTTCTGGCTCATCTCTCCTGCAAGCGGGCACGAATTGCGCCTGTTCCCGTAGGCGCAAGAGTGAAGTCTGTTGCCGCTGGCAGGCTCAACGCCAATAATGGGCGTTTCCAGTCAAAATTGCGGCTTTGACATCTCCTCTAAACGATGATAAACTCAGACCATGCAGCTTGAACGGAGAGCAAACCACAACCGATGACCACGCACGCCCTGGCCGTTACGGCCAATCCCAAACTGGAGCCGGCCAATCTGCGCCCGCTCAACGTGCGGCGTGACCTGGGACAGGTAGCAGACCTGATTTACCGCGTCTTCGCCGATGAGATGGACGCCAGCGGCCTGAGCGCACTGCGCGACATGCGCACCTTTAGCCGCATGGGGCCGTTTACGGTCTTCCTCAGCCATTTCAGCCAGGATTTTCACGACATGCTCGATGGCTTTGTCTGGGAAGAAGAGGGCCAGGTGGTTGGCAACGTCACGGTGCAGCGCGTGGATACCTATGGTCAGCGTTGGGGTATCGCCAATGTGGCCGTTGCCCCGCCCTATCGCGGTCAGGGCATCGCCCGCCGGTTGATGGCGGTGGCGCTGGAGCACATCCGCGCCCGCGGCGGAGACTGGGCTGTTTTGCAGGTGCGCCGCAGCAACGGCGTGGCGCGCGGCCTTTACGAACGGATGGGTTTCGAAGTGCTGGGCGGAGTGAGCGATTACCGGCTGGCGCAGGCGTCCGCGACCGTTCCGGCCGTCGCCCCGCCGGCCGGCCTGCGTTCCATGCAGCCAGACGAATGGTACGCCACCTATGAGTTGGCCGTGGCCGCCACCCCCAATCTGATGCAGTGGTGGCGCCCGGTGCGCGCGGACCATTTTCGCCTCTACTTCGAGCGGCGCGTGGGCGAAGCCCTGGCCGACCTGGTTGGGCATTCACGCGTCATGCGCCTGGCGCTGCCTGACGAGTCCAAGCCAAATCAGTTCCTCGCCTTTCTGACGCTCACCATTGTCCGCTGGCAAGGCCATCATGCGCTGCACCTGTTCGTGCATCCTGAGCAGGCCGAAAAGCTCAGCCAGGCGTTGATTCAGCACGCGCTGCACATCCTGACCGCGTACCCCGGCTTCCCCATCCACATTTCACTTCAGGCGGCCGATCAAGCGGCGGCCGCGGCGCTGCAGCAGTTTGGTTTCAAGGAGACGCGCACGCTGCTCACCATGCGCAAACGCCTGTAAGCGCAGCGTCGCACGCAGGAGAGGAAAAACATGACTCGTTTCATTATTCGTTTGCTCATCAGCGCGCTGGCCCTGGGCATCGCCGCCCAACTGACGCCGGACATCAGCTACGACGGCTGGCAGTCGGTCATCATCGTCGCCTTCATCTTTGGCCTGGTCAACGCAGTCATCCGCCCCATTCTGACCCTGCTGACCTGCCCGCTCATCATCTTGACCCTGGGCATCTTCACCCTGGTCATCAACGCGCTGATGCTGCTGCTGACCGGCAACATCGCCGAAGCCCTGGGCATTGGCTTTCGCGTGGATGGCTTCGGCGCAGCCTTCTGGGGCGGGTTGATCATCAGCCTGGTCAGCTTCTTCCTGTCGGTGTTTGTGCGCGACGAAACTGAGCAAACCACCACCGTCGCGTGACGCGTCAGACGCCCTGCCCCCAACCTGCCCTGCACTCGACCAGGAGAACGAATTGACATGCGTCGCCTTCCTGCGGTATACTTTGCCGGCTATTCGTTCTTCGTCAGCCAACCCATGTTAGCTGATAAACCGCGTACCCCGCCCGTCATGTGAGGTTTTTGGATGTCACCCAGCCTGGAGCAGGCATGCAGTCGCCTGGAAGCGGCCATCCGCGCCCAGAACAGCGCCCAATCATCGTCTGATGCGGCCCTGGCTCTGCTTGGTTTGCACGCTTCTCTCGCGCAGGCCCTACAGCAGTGGCAACAGGCGCTGACCCTGCTGGAGCCGGATCTGGCTGAACCGCCCGCGCCGGCCGCCGCTCTCTCATTGCCTGATTTGCTGCAGGCCGGCGGCCCACTCAGCGAACGGTTGACGGTGGAGCAGGCCACGGCGCTCTCGGCCAGCCATGCGCTGCGTGAGCGCCTCATCGCCGGCGACGTCACCGTGACCGCCATCGAACTGTATCAGCACGCACACCAGGCCGCGCAGGCAGCGGCCGAGTTGTGGCCCAACCTGACCGAACGCCCGACCCCGCCTGTGGAATGGCCGCCTGCGGTGTTCAACCAAGAACCGACGCCGGCGGGGGCCGAACAGATGCAGCGCGAACTGCTGCGCCAGCGTCAGCGTGCCGTGGAACTGGAGCAGAACTCGCAGCGCCTCTCGCGTGCGCTGGCTGCCGCCAACAACGAGGTGGCGCTTCTGCGCGGCCGCGTGGCTGGCGCCAACAAGCCGGAGAACTCAATCCCAGAATGGCAGCAAGGGCTGCGATCCCTCCTCTTTGGCCTGCTCTTTGTCGGCATCGGCCTGGCCGCCTACTTCCTGGCGCGCCAGGCGCTCAACCTGCCCTGGCCCTGGCTCTTCACCGGTTTCTTGATTGTACTCGGGCTGCCGGTGGGCCTGTACGCCGGCATCGTTTACATCGTGGCCGGCAGCCGCAAATTGAGCGTGGATCGCCTGCTTGGCTATGCCGCCATCCTTCTCCTGCTGGTCTTTGCGGCCGCAACCCTGGCCGACCGTACGCCAGGGCGGCTTGCGGCGCGCGCGGGCGCAGTGGCAGCGCGCTGGGTTGGCGGCGCCCTGCGTTCGCCGCTCACGCTCATCCAGGCCGGGCTGCAGGCGCCGGCGCCCTTCATCGCGGCGCTGGCCGGACGTTCGCCCGCCGAGGGTCAGGCAGAAATCACAGCCGCGGTCGCCACTGACGGCGGCGAGCCAACCACAACCCCTGAATTGGCCCCCACCCCGCTTCCAGCCACTCTCGCGCCGGAGCCAACTGCCACTCCCACCCCGGCCCCCACTGCGACGCTGACACCCACAACCAGCATCACCCTTGGGGTCGGCAGCCAGGTGCGAGTGGTCAATACCCAATTTCTGAACGCACGGCGTGACGCCGGTCTGCGCTTTCAATTGGCGACGCGCTTCCCGGCTGATGCCATCTTGACTGTGCTGTCCGGCCCGGTGATCGCCGATAATTACACCTGGTGGGAAGTCAAAGGTGAGGCGGGGCAAGGGTGGTGCGCCGACGAATGGCTGCAACTGGTTCCTTGACCTGCCTGCGCCGGATTTTTCTTTGGGAGGAGAACCTTGAAAAAAGTCGTCGCCATGATTCTGGCCGGCGGTGAGGGCGCACGGCTCAGCGTGCTCTCCGAAAAGCGCGCCAAGCCCTCGGTGCCGTTTGCCGGCAAATACCGCATCATTGATTTTACCCTCTCCAACTGCGTCAATTCAGGCATTCACAACGTGGCTGTTCTGACCCAGTATCGCCCCCATTCTCTCAACGACCACATCGGCATCGGCAAGCCGTGGGACCTCGATCGCACGCGCGGCGGGGTGCGCCTGCTGCAGCCCTACAAGGGGCGCCGCGCTGAGGATTGGTACAAGGGCACTGCCGACGCTGTTTACCAAAATCTCAATTATTTGGACGACACCGAAGCCGATTTGGCCCTGATTCTGTCGGGCGATCATATCTACAAGATGGACTATGACGCCATGCTGCGCTATCACCAGGAGGTGGGCGCGTCGCTGACTGTGGCCGTGATGAATGTTCCCCTGGAAGAAACCGACCGTTTCGGCATCATGACCGTGGACGAAAATCAGCACGTAACGGAGTTCACCGAAAAGCCCAAGCAGCGCGACAAAGGCACCCTGGCCTCGATGGGCATCTACGTCTTCGATCGCGACGCGCTGGGCAAGCGCCTGCGCCAGGGCGCGGCCAAAGAACCGAGTCTCGACTTTGGCAAGCATGTCATTCCCGGCATGATCGCCGAGGATGCTGTCTTTGCCTATCCGTTCGAAGGCTATTGGGTGGACGTAGGCACCATTCAGAGCTATTGGGAGACCAGCCTGGCCCTGTTGGAAGACAAACCCGCGCTCGACCTGTACGACACCGATTGGATCATTCACACCCGCAGCGAAGAGCGACCGCCGGCCAAGATCGGCCTGCAGGCGCGTGTGGCCAAGAGCCAGATTTCCAACGGCTGCAACGTGCGCGGCCTGGTGGTTCATTCGGTGCTTTCGCCGGGCGTCTACGTTTCGCCGGGCGCGGTGGTGCGCGATTCGATCATCATGAACGACACCTACATCGGCCCCGGCGCGGTCGTGGACAAAGCGATCGTGGATAAGGACGTGTGGGTGGGCGCCGGCGCCGTCGTCGGCGAAGGCGATGATCTGAAACCGAACATCAAAGAACCTGATAAACTCAATATCGGCGTCACGGTGGTTGGCAAGGGCGCCCGTATCCCGCCCAACACCCGTATCGGTCGCAATGTGCTCATCAACAGCGACCTCGACGAAAGCGGCTTTCCTGGGCCGGTGATCGCCAGCGGCGAAACTGTGGGCTAACAGTTCAGGCAGCCCGCGCTGACGGGCGCCGCCGAATGAATTCGGGGCGCAGGGGCGTTCCGCCGCAAGGTCGGCCTGCGTCCGCCTGCGTGGGCGCCCCGGCCACCAGGCCCGTCAGGTGCGATTTCAATCGCTGAGCTAGAAACAGAAGAGGAAGAGAGGTGCTATGAAAGCGCTCGCCATGATCATGGCCGGCGGTGAAAGCCCGGCGCTGAGCGTGTTGACCACGCAGCGGGCCGAACCGGTCGTGCCATTTGCCGGCAAATTCCGCATCATTGACTTTGTGCTGTCCAACTGCGTCAACTCAGGCATTTTCAACGTAGCCGTGTTGACGCAGTATCAACCCCGGGAACTCATCGAACATGTCGCCCTGGGCAAACCGTGGGACCTGGACCGCGCCACGGGCGGCGTGCGCGTGCTGCAGCCTTATCCAACCCGCGAGGGCGCCGGGTGGCAACGCGGCACGGCCGACGCCATTCGCTACAACCTGGGCTTTGTCCAAGAACAAAATGTGGACGCCGTTCTCATCCTGGCCGGCGATCATGTCTACAAAATGGACTACCGCCGGCTGCTCAACTTTCATGAGCAGACCAACGCGGATGTCACCCTGGCGGTGCGCGAAGTCAGTCCTTACGACGCCTATCGCTTTGGCATGGTCAAGACCGAGTTGGACGGGCGCATCAGCAACTTCGAAGAGAAGCCGCGGCGCACCCGCAGCACCCTGGCCTCGATGGGCGTCTACGTCTTCAAGCGCGACGTGTTGATTGACTGGCTGCTGCGTGAAGGCAAGGAGCAGGTTGATTTTGGTCGTGAGGTGATCCCCTCCCTGGTCAAGCGCCGCCGCGTCTACGCGCATCACTTCGACGGCTATTGGGCCGACATTGGCACCTTGCAATCCTACTGGGAAGCCAACATGGCGCTGTTGGCCGAAACGCCCGCGCTGGAGTTGGACGACCCGCGCTGGGTCATTCACACCCGCAGCGAGGAGCGACCACCGGCCTGGGTGAGCGCCGAGGCGCGCGTGGATGGCAACCTGCTCTGCGATGGTTGTCGGATCGAAGGTCGCGTCGAACGTTCGATCATCTCGCCAGGGGTGGTGGTGGCGGCCGGCGCGCTCGTGCGCGACTCGATCATCATGCGCGACACGATCATTGGGGAAGGCGCCATTGTGGATCGCGCCATCATTGACACCGATGTGGTCGTGGGCGCCAAAGCCGAAATCGGCGCCGGCGATGACAACGCGCCCAATCACCACGATCCGGCGCGCTTCAGCACCGGACTGACCGTCATCGGCACGGCCAGCCACATCCCGGCCGGCATTCGTATCGGCCGCAACTGTGTCATCCGCCCCCATCGAAACACGAAAGATTTCAGCGACAAAACCGTGGCAAGCGGCGAAACGATCTGATGGCGCACCCCGCCAGACTTCGTAACTGCTCAGGCGGCCCCCCTGCCCCCCCCAATCCTGGGGGGAAAAGCATTCGGCTCCCCCAGGATTGGGGGGCACTCCGGGCGCTATCGAGACCATTCTCACTGCCTGGCTGAGCAGTTACCAGACTTAGGCTTCGTTTGACTTCTCAAGTCCCAACATCCAATCCGAAAGGCAACCATTCATGCGCAGAGTCCTACTCACCATTCTCGGCATCGTCCTGGCCCTCCTCATCCTGATTCCCGCAGGCGGCTACCTGTTCCTGCGGCGTTCACTGCCGCAAGTCAACGGCGCCCTCACCGTGCCTGGCCTGCAAGGCCCGGTGGAAATCGTACGCGATGCCGACGGCGTCCCCTACATCTACGCCGACAACGACCTGGACGCCATGTTCGGTCTGGGCTTCGTCCACGCCCAGGACCGTCTGTGGCAGATGGAATTTCAGCGCCGCGTCGGCGCCGGGCGCCTGTCCGAAGTGCTCGGTGAATCCACGGTGGACACCGACAAATTCCTGCGCACGCTGGGCGCTTACCGCGCCGCGCAAGCAGCCTGGGAGGCCCTGTCGCCCGAAGCGCAGCAGGTGATCAACGCCTACGTGGGCGGAGTCAACGCCTACCTGGCCGGCAACCCCACCCTGCCCATCGAGTTCACCATCCTGGGCTTCACCCCGGCGCCCTGGCAGCCGGCCGATGTCCTGGTCTGGGCCAAGATGATGGCCTGGAACCTGGGCGGCGACTACCAGGCCGAACTGGCGCGCGCCCAGATCTACCAGGCGCTGGGGACCGAGCGCGCCAGCCAGCTCTTCCCCGACTATCCCAAGGATGGCGCGCTGATCCTGCCCAACCTGGGGCAAAGCGCCGGCGCGCTGGCGCACCTTTCCCGCGATGTGCGCGCCCTGCTCGGCGCGGATGCGCTCAACATCGGCAGCAATAACTGGGTGGTGAGCGGCAGCCGCACCACCACCGGTAAGCCGCTGCTGGCGAACGACCCGCACCTGGGCGCACAGATTCCTTCGATCTGGTACCTTGCCAGTATTCAGGGCAAGCGCCTGCATGTCATCGGCGCCACCCTGCCGGGGATGCCGGGCGTCCCCACCGGCCATAATGACCGCATTGCCTGGGGCGTCACCAACCTGGGGCCTGATGTACAAGACCTGTACATGGAGCGCGTCAACCCGGCCAACCCCAACGAGGTGGAGGTCAACGGCGCGTGGCAGCCGCTGACCATCATCAGCGAGACGATCCAGGTCAAGGGGCGCAAGGAGCCGATCTATTGGGCCGCCCGCGCCAGCCGTCATGGCCCGCTCATCTCCGATGCTTCCAGCGACGCAACAACCACGCTGGCCCTGCGCTGGACGAGCCTGGATGCCGGCGATACCACACTGGAAGCCTTTTTACAGGTGACGTACGCCGGCGACTGGGACGAATTCCGCACCGCGCTGCGCTCCTACGTGGGGCCATCGCAGAATTTCGTCTACGCAGACGTGGACGGCAACATCGGCTACTACGGCCCCGGCCGCATCCCGATCCGCGCGCAGGGCAATGGTTTCATGCCCGCGCCGGGCTGGAACGATGATTATGCCTGGACTGGCTTCATTCCCTTCGATGACCTGCCGCACGATTTCAACCCGGCCAGCGGCTTCATCGCCACCGCCAACAACAAAGTGGTGTCTGACGCCTACCCCTACTTCCTGGCCACCGATTGGGCGCCGCCCTACCGCGCCAGCCGCATCGTGCAGATGATCGAGGCCAAGGCCAAATTGTCGCCCGACGACATTGCAGCCATTCATGCCGATCAGCTTTCGCTGCAGGCGCTGGAACTGCTGCCGTTCCTGCGCCGAACCCCCACGCAGACGCCGCAGGAGGCGCAGGCGCTCGATCTGCTCAAGGCCTGGGATGGCGTCATGCGCCAGGACAGCGCGGCCGCGGCCATCTACGCGGCCTGGCTGACGCATCTCCAGCCCGCGCTGCTGCAGGATGACCTGGGCAAGACGCTGGGCGAAGATTACCTCGCCAGTTTCCACCCAACCTACCTGGCGCAGGCGTTGGGGCAGGCCAACAGCCCCTGGTGCGACAACGTCCTGACGCCCGATCGCGAGGACTGCCGCGCCACGCAGCGCGTGGCCCTGCAGGCTGCGCTCAAGGATCTGACGGAGCGCATGGGCAGCGATGATCCAAAGAACTGGCGCTGGGACAAGATTCACATCACCGAGTTCCCGCACAACCCGTTCGACCAGGTCAGCGCGCTGAAGAACATCTTCAGCCGCCAGATTCCGAACGGCGGCGACGGCTCCACCGTCAACGTGGCGCCTTTCCGCGCCGGCCGGCCCTACGCGCAGCGCCATGTGCCCTCCTACCGGCACATCAGCGACCTGAGCGATTGGAACAACAGCCGCTTCACGCACACCACCGGCCAGTCGGGCAACGTGCTGAGCAGTCACTACGACGATTTGATCGCCCGCTGGCAAAAGGTGGAATACCTGCCCATGCGCTTCGACCGCGACCAGGTCAAGGCGGTAAGCACGTTGAGACTGCAGCCGTAGGAAAGTGGCCTCACCTCAACCCCCGGCCCCTTCTTCTCTCCGCACAGCGGAGAGGAGAAGGGGGGAAGAGGGCCTCACCTCAACCCCCGGCCCCTTCTCCTCTGCGCACAGCGGAGAGGAGAAGGGGGGAAGAGGGCCTCACCTCAACCCCCGGCCCCTTCTCC